>CBFHHP010000042.1:1323-15450 GCA_965655745.1 uncultured Schleiferiaceae bacterium | reverse complement strand
AAAGTAGCCAAAGCCTTAGAAGAGGCAGGCCTATTGGTTGAGACCAAGGACCTCAGAAATAAAGTCGGACGCAGCGAGCGTACCGATGCAGTGATTGAGCCGCGCTTGAGTATGCAGTGGTTCTTGAATATGTCAGATTTGGCTAAGCCGGCAATTGACGGTGTAAAATCAAAGGACATCACCCTACATCCTCCGCACGCTGAGAAGACCTATCTCTACTGGATGGAGAACATCAAGGATTGGTGTATTTCACGTCAGCTTTGGTGGGGACACCGCATTCCTGCTTGGTACGATGCAGAGGGCAATGTAGCCGTTTGCAAGACCAAAGAAGAAGCCGTTGCAGCCCTCGGCACTGATGCGGTACACCAAGACGAAGATGTCATGGATACGTGGTTCAGTTCTTGGCTATGGCCGTACAGCGTATTCTCTGGAAACCAAGAGGAGGAAGATTATTTCTACCCGACCAATACACTCGTTACTGGACAGGATATCATTTTCTTCTGGGTAGCCCGTATGATCATGGCAGGGTACGAGTTTAAAGGTAAGCGCCCATTTAAGGATGTGTACTTCACCGGTATGGTGCGTGATAAGAAACGTCGTAAGATGTCTAAATCTCTAGGCAATAGCCCGGATCCGCTAGATCTTATCGATAAATACGGTGCCGACGGTGTCCGTGTAGGTATGCTCATGACAGCGCCTGCAGGAAACGACTTATTGTTCGACGAAGACCTCTGTTCTCAGGGTTCTTTCTTTGCGAATAAAGTGTGGAATGCCTTCCGTTTGGTAGGCATGTGGGAAGCTGGTGCCCTGGGCATGAGCGCTTCAGAATCACTTTCTGTACAATGGATGCGCAACCGCATCGGGGAAGCCCTTGTAGAGCTAGAAAAAAGCTTTGAAAAATACCGATTGTCGGAGGCGTTGATGACGACCTACAAGTTGGTTTGGGACGATTTCTGTTCGTGGTATCTGGAAATGGTGAAGCCTGCGAAGGGTGAGCAAATCTCAGCCGAAGCATTGGATGCTACTAAATCCATCTTCAACACCTTGTTAGAAATCATGCACCCGTTCATGCCGTTTATCACGGAAGAATTGTGGCAGAATCTCGCAGAGCGTGAAGAGGGTGAGACCATCAACTTTGCCGCTTGGCCTACTCTCAAAGTGGAAGATCAGGCGATCTTGAAATCATATGCACACTTCGCTGAAGTGGTAAGTGGTGTTCGTATGGTACGCAATGAAAATGGAATTGCTCCGAAAGAGGTCCTGACCATCGAGATTGCTGAGGATACGGCACACGACCCAGCCTTCGACGCACTCATTATGAAGCTTGCCAATGTTGAGGCGATTGCAATCGTAAGCGAAGTGAATAAATCTGCGTTCAGCTTTGTAGTGGGAGGGATTAATTACACCATCCCGGCCGATGCCTTCGTGAACGTTGATGATGAGATTGCTAAGCTCGAAGAAGAATTGGCCTACACGCAAGGATTCTTGAAGAGCGTCGAGAAAAAACTCAGTAATGAGCGCTTTGTTTCTAACGCGCCTGATGCTGTTGTTGCCTCGGAACGTAAAAAGCAAGCGGATGCTGAAGGTAAAATAGCCTTAATCACGCAACGCTTAGAGGCCTTAAAAGGATAGCGATGAGCCAAGACCTAAACGCCGGAATTCATAGCCACATTGCAGGACTTGAGAAGAAAACGGGCCAGCCCATTTCGTACTGGGTGGATATGGTCCGTTCTTGGAACGAGCCGAAGCACATGGTCAATGTCAAGCGCTTGAAAGAGGAATTCGGAATCGGTCACGGACATGCGAATATGTTGGTTCACTTGACCAAAGAGAATACTTCCTTGCACATGGATGAAAGCCAGGTAGAGGATAGCGTTTTCAAGGGCAAGGAGCACTGGAAGCCTTTGAACCAGCGCATCGTTAAAGGTTTACAAGCGACTGGTCTGGAATTTGAGCTCAGTGGTAAAAAGAAGTATTACAGCATTCGGACTTCAAAACAAGTTGGGTGTTTAGTGCCGGCCACCAAGAGCAGATTCGAAGTTTGGATAAATGTCAAAGGGCAGGAGCCAGTGGGAAATCTACAGCTCATGAAAGCGGGGGGTATGTGTTCGCATGCGATCCATCTCACTGAGGAGGATGCGGATATTTCAGAAGTGCTTCTCTGGCTTGAAAGGGCAATTCAAAGGACTTTATAACATAAAAGTCCGGCGCGCAGCGCCGGGCTTTTTGATTGCAGGGGTACAACTACCTGCATGAATGGGCCCTCGAATAAATAACCACAAACACTCACATCAAAACGAGCCCATTCTCCATATTATTTTGCCTCAATGGCTAGCGTATATACCGCTTTACAAACTCTTCTTGCAGGCTCTCCTTTGGCCCGTTTACTTACATAAACCTTCAGATCTACCTGTTTTTTTCCATTTGGAGCGAAGTTGCTCTCTACGAGTAAATCTTCACCTAACTGTGCATTGCTGTAGAGCTTTAAATCAATGTTCTTCACCTTATCGCGGTAACGATCATCAAGCATTAATGCTTCGAGACGTTCGCTTTTGATTTCGTTCATGGTATCCATAAGATTCCAAACGGTGAGCATTCCTTGAGTATCAACCATGTTGCCATTGATGCTCAATTGCTTTCTCGTTTTTAACGGACCTGCTTTTCTTACGGTGGTGAAGAAATTTTTCATTTCATTCAAATTGTAGACATAAAAAAAGCGCCCTCACATGGTGAAGGCGCTTTCTATATTCTGGGTTGTATAATTTAAATCTCTATGCCTTCACAATATTGTATACACAACCCTTCCACACATAAATGCGGTTATTAAAGGTTGCTGTATGAATAAATTGCTGTTGCATTGGGCTAATGTAGTATTTCTATTGGTAACGCAAAAGCGGTGCCAAATATTTTACAAATCTTGCTTCAACCGTTTAGTTTTTCCTGGATTCAGCCCAGATCTGCCACATTTTACCTGGTTTTTCACCTTGAATTTTTCGGTGTAAACTTTGTGAAGCAGGCCTTGGATTGCTCATTGCAGCAAAGGCTTGTAAGGTTTGTGTTGCTTCCCTTCCAAGCCCGTTAAGATTCTGAGGTGTGTATTTCTTATCCAATTTTTTCAACGCATTCATAGAAGCGTAAATGTCACCTCGAACGCGTTCAACTTCTGCAAGGCGTAACGCTGCACTAGTATTTCTTGGACTCATTGCTAGCACTTGATTGTACAATCGGCTTGCCTCTTCATAATTCCCTTCAATCCTTCGAACCTGGGCCAATTGGTTCAAACTTAAAATATGATTAGGATGAATTTCAAGCGCTTGCTCAAAAGCTGCTGAACTCTTTTTAAGTATTTCCGCATTCGGCTTTTGACCGCCAGAGATCAAGATTCCAAGCCCTTCGAAATAAGGCATTGGATTGTTATAAATATCCATTTCGAAGAAAGTTCCAGTGGCGGCAACACTATTTTGTACCATAGCACGGGTGTTACGCTTCATATATCCTTCTAAAGCTTGCGCTGCTTCTTTTTCTCCGCCTACTCTTGCTACACTCACTGCAACCGTAAAGACCAGAGCTACGGCCGATAAACCAATTGATAGTGGCTTTCCTCCTTCGTAAATGGATTTGCTTCGGCTGGCCAAATAGCCCATAGCTACTGCAAAAGGAATAAGTAGCGTCGTCCTTTCAAGCGGAAATTCACCGAAGCCGTATGCACCGAATGCAACTATGGTTAAGCCAAAGAGTAATTGTTCCTTATTCTTCAGCAAATGGAGTAGTGCCAAAAGCATCATACCGATAAAAAACAGGGCTCCAATACCTGTCTCACTCAACAGCCAAAGAACATCATTGTGTGGTCGTAGTATGGAGGTGGTGCCATTCATAACACTTTCATTGGTCCCCTTAAGTCCTGTTGCAGGGTATTCAATTTTCCATTGACCGCCGCCCACGCCAGAGATGGGGTTGTCTAAAAACATTTCCTGTGAAGCCTTCCAATAGTGCATCCTGCTTTGTATAGTGCTACTATCGAACACTTTTTCAGCCCCACCAAACACAATTGCAATGCCAACGCCTACAACAAGCACTGCAAGGGCAATCAAACTTTGGTTGCGGTACGTACTGTCTTTCTGTGCGGCATAAGCACCTGCTGCCACTAATGCCATTAAGGCTGCTGCAAGCCACACACCGCGAGTTCTCAAAAAGAGGATTTCAAACAATGCTAATCCAACAGCGATTCTTTGAAGCCAAGTTCCTAAAGTATCCGGGAGACGTACTGAAAGAGCCGCGGGGATCAGCATCAATAATGTAGCTGCTGCGTAGTTTTTGTGCGCAAAGAGCTTACCGCTGGCCAAGTAGATATCACCTTCTTTATAGGCTTCTCCAAGGGAAGGCAGAATACTTAATCCGGCGATTAAAAGGGCGAATTGGGCACCTATTCCAAAGGCTTTCAATGTGCCTCTTTCATCATTGCGAAATGCTTCAGCCGAAATCACCATTGTCCCAAAAAGTAAGGACATACGTGCGATGTGGCCGTAAAGTTCACTCGGTGCATTTACACTTCCAATTTTCACCAAAGGCCAAGCGACCAATCCTAAAGCCAGAATTTCAAGCATGCTTAGACGGCTTTTCAGGTTTTTGATACCCATACTTAAAGCGATAATTACAAGGAATGCTGCAACCGCCATTCGTTGCCATAAACCAATGTCTTGGAGATCATTACTGATTGCAATAAGAACTACCACAGGCAGATAGAAAAAAGGAGACTGAAAGAGCTTCATATTTTTCGGTTTGCCGTGAAGATAGCAAAAGAATCATTGCTACTTCTGATGTATCTTTAAGGACCCAAATACATCACAGAACCATGGAAACCCAAGCCCCGTACGTGCCAAAAAATAAGGTACGCATTGTTACTGCCGCTTCGCTCTTTGACGGTCACGATGCAGCCATAAATATCATGCGTCGCATCATCCAAAGTACTGGATGTGAGGTTATACACCTCGGCCACGACCGCTCTGTTGAGGAGGTAGTCAATACAGCCATTCAAGAAGATGCCAATGCCATTGCCATGACCTCTTACCAAGGCGGGCACATTGAGTACTTCAAATACATGTATGATCTATTGCAACAAAAAGGCGCTAGCCACATCAAGATTTTTGGTGGTGGAGGCGGTACCATATTGCCGGAAGAAATTGAAGAGTTGCATGCTTATGGAATAACTCGACTTTACCATCCAGACGATGGCCGTAAGATGGGCTTGCAGGGCATGATCAACGACCTCGTTGAGAAATCTGATTTTTTGGTCGGAGATACTCTACCGGGAAGCTTGGACGAATTAGTGGGTGCCAATAACCCTACCATTGCGCGTTGGATCAGTGCCGCAGAGAATTGTGGTGAGCAACACGGCCAGGCATTGGTATCTATTACCGAGAAAGCTGCAGCCATACACACACCTATTCTTGGAATTACCGGAACGGGTGGGGCAGGGAAGAGTTCGATGGTGGACGAGCTGGTTCGCCGTTTTACCATGGATTTCAATGATAAGCGCATTGCTGTAGTATCGGTAGATCCTTCAAAGAGAAAGACCGGCGGTGCCTTGTTGGGCGATCGAATTCGTATGAATGCCATCAAACACGGTAATGTGTTCATGCGTTCCTTGGCAACGCGTCAAGCAAATTTGGCCCTGAGTGCTCACGTGCAAAATGCTTTGGACATTTTGAAAGTGGCTGGATTCGACCTCATTATTCTAGAAACTTCAGGAATCGGGCAGAGCGATACAGAAATCCTAGACCATAGCGATGCTAGCTTATACGTGATGACGCCGGAATATGGCGCCGCGACGCAGCTCGAAAAGATTGACATGCTGGATTTTGCCGACCTCATTGCGTTGAACAAGTTTGACAAACGCGGCGCCTTGGATGCCCTGCGAGATGTCAAGAAGCAGTACCAACGCAACCATAACTTGTGGGAGGCGGATCCAGAAGGCATGCCTGTATATGGAACCATCGCGAGTCAGTTCAACGACCCCGGGACAAATTCATTGTACAAGGCCATTATTGAAATGCTCAATACCAAGGCGAACGCCGGTTTTGAAAGCAGCTTTGCTATTACGGGTGAGATGAGCGAGAAGATATTCATCATTCCACCAAAACGTACACGATACCTCAGTGAGATTTCTGAAAGTCACCGCATTCATCGCGAGCAAATAAGCGCGCAGATTGAGGTGGCCGATAAATTATATGCCTTGAACCGCTCCATTGAGACCTTGGATGATCAAGAGCTCAACGACCAACTGCAAGCTAGCTTTGACCGCATAAAGATGGATTTGGACCCACATAATTGGGAAAAGCTACAGCAGTGGGAGCAAACTGTCAAGCGCTACAAGGATCCGATATATACCTTCCAAGTACGCGGCAAGGACATCAATATTAAAACCCACACGGAGAGTTTATCTCATACACAGATCCCGAAAGTGGCGCTTCCTAAATACCGTAGCTGGGGAGATATTCTTCGTTGGCTATTGCTAGAAAATGTGCCTGGTGAGTACCCATATACTGCGGGTATCTACCCGTTCAAGCGCGAAGGCGAGGACCCGACGCGAATGTTTGCAGGGGAAGGCGGTCCAGAACGCACGAACAAACGATTCCATTACGTGAGTTTAGGAATGCCAGCCAAGCGACTTTCGACGGCCTTTGATAGTGTCACGTTGTACGGGAATGATCCAGACCGTCGTCCCGATATTTATGGTAAGATTGGAAATTCAGGGGTAAGCATCTGTTGTCTTGACGATGCGAAGAAGCTCTACAGTGGTTTCCGACTCACCGATGCAACCACATCGGTTTCGATGACCATCAACGGTCCTGCGCCGATGCTTTTGGCTTATTTCATGAATGCCGCAGTAGATCAAGAGTGTGAGGTGTATATCAAGGAGCATGGCTTGGAATCAAAGGTGGAGGGCGTAAAGAAAGCCAAATATGATGATCGCGGTATTGCTCGCCCAGCGTATCAAGGCGAATTACCGGAAGGGAATGATGGCCTTGGATTGCTTTTGCTTGGGGTTACGGGTGATGAGGTTCTCGACGCCAATACTTATGATGAGATAAAGGCAAAGACCTTGAATACAGTGCGTGGAACCGTACAGGCGGATATTCTCAAGGAAGACCAGGCACAGAATACGTGTATTTTCTCGACTGAATTCGCCCTTCGTTTGATGGGCGATGTGCAGAGCTATTTTATCGATTGGCAAGTGCGCAACTTTTACAGCGTAAGTATTTCCGGGTATCATATTGCGGAGGCAGGGGCGAATCCGATTACGCAATTGGCGTTCACGTTGGCCAACGGTTTCACTTATGTAGAGTACTATTTGAGCCGTGGCATGGACATCAATAAGTTTGCGCCGAACTTGAGCTTCTTCTTCTCAAATGGAATTGATCCGGAATATGCGGTGATCGGTCGAGTGGCACGCCGCATTTGGGCCAATGCCATGAAGAATAAGTATGGAGCCGATGCGCGTTCACAAATGTTGAAGTACCACATACAGACTTCGGGCCGCAGTTTGCATGCGCAGGAAATTGATTTCAACGATATCCGTACGACACTACAGGCCTTATATGCCATTTACGACAACTGTAATTCGCTGCACACGAATGCATACGATGAGGCAATTACTACGCCTACAGAGGAGAGTGTGCGCCGTGCCATGGCCATCCAGTTGATTATCAACAAGGAATTGGGCTTGGCGAAGAATGAGAATCCTATTCAGGGCGCCTTTATTATTGAGGAATTGACAGATTTGGTCGAAGAGGCGGTGTTGCAGGAGTTTGACCGCATTACCGAGCGTGGCGGGGTTTTGGGTGCGATGGAGACTATGTATCAGCGCGGTAAGATCCAAGAGGAGAGCTTACACTATGAAATGTTGAAGCACACTGGGGAGTTCCCAATTATCGGAGTCAATACGTTCTTGAACAAAAAGGGATCCCCAACTATTGTTCCTGCGGAGGTTATTCGCGCTACAGTAGAGGAAAAGGAATACCAAATTGGGATGCTTCAAGCTTTGCACGAAGGCAAAGCAGAATTGGCCCAAGAAAGTGTTTCAAGAATTCAAGATGCTGCCGTAAATAATGCCAATATATTTGACGAATTAATGGAAGCGTCCAAGCATTGTTCATTGGGCGAGATTACTAATGCGCTGTTCGAAGTCGGTGGACAGTATAGACGAAATATGTAAATGAAATTACTTTCTTTTAATGTGAATGGCGTTCGTGCCGCAGCAGGTAAAACTTTGATTGAAGATCTTCATCGTTTGGATTGCGATGTAGTAGGATTGCAAGAAACAAAGGCCACGCCAGAGCAAGTAAAAGAGGCATTATCAGATCTCCAGGGCTACCATATTTATGCGTTTAGCGCGGAGAAGAAGGGGTATAGTGGAACAGCCATTCTTTCCAAAAACGAGCCTCTTTCGGTGGTTATGGGAATTGGTATACCCGAACACGACAACGAAGGCCGAGCGATTACTGCGGAATATGAGGACTTTTACTATGTAACCACTTACGTTCCCAACTCTAGTAGTGGACTAAAGCGTATCGATTACCGAACCAAAGAATGGGACGTTGCGTTTTTAGCCTATTTGAAGAAATTAGAAGAGAAAAAACCGGTCGTGGTTTGTGGCGATTTGAATGTTGCGCATCAAGCGATAGACTTGAAGAATCCAAAATCGAATTACAATAAAACACCTGGCTACACACAAGCAGAGATCGACGGTATGACGACGATGATTGAAGCTGGTTTTGTAGATACTTTCAGAACGTTGTATCCGGATACGGTCAAATACAGCTGGTGGAGTTACCGCGGTGGTGCTCGTGCGAAAAATGTTGGCTGGCGATTGGACTACTTTATGGTCAGTTCAGGATTCATGGGCCGAGTACAGGATTCACAAATCTTAAATGATGTAATGGGCAGCGATCATTGTCCCGTTATGTTGATTTTGGACTAGGTCTTCAGGCTAAGGCGATCTTAGCGTACAGAGAACTTCGCAATACCCGCTTCACATTTTAAGATATAGGTACCCGTAGCTAGGGAAGGTGGCAAGGCCAATTGGCTAAAGCCGTTTTCGTGAGAAACTGTGCTCGAAGTAATTAACCGTCCTTTAAGATCACTGATTTCATAGGCCAATTCTTTTTGGTCCAAAGAGCTTTCAATTTTTAAATACCCATCAGTAGGATTTGGAAATACTTTAAATCCTTGTCCTTGGGATTCTTCGAGCGATAAGGTTGAGGTATTTACGACGTAGTAGTAACGCGCAATGTGCTGCGGTCTGAAGCGAATATTTCCAACTCCGGTATTGCCTAAGGCCTGTGTAGTAGCATTGGTTATCGGTACCCCAGTCTTCCACTTTAGGTTCGGACTTTCGGCTACAGTCATCTGATTTCCTGGCAATCCATTCAAATCACTGTCTAACCCACCGTTGTTTGCATTAGTATTGAAGGAGATGGTCACCTCGAAAGGCAATTCAATCTCATAATCAATCGGTGGATCATGACTTCCTTCATATCCTATGAAATAAAAATGATCTCTGCTGGTGGCTCCATTGCTTGGGTAATTACCTGCGGTGTAATGATGCCAAACGTAAAATGTACCGTTCAGACCGTTTGTATTGGGTTTTGGAGTGATTTTAACTCCTGTTCTTGGCAATGTTTTAGTACCGTTTAGGTCTGCCCATTTAAAGGTGTCATATACGGAAGTGCCCAAGGATTCTGCACTGTCGTTTGTACTGAGCCAAAAGTCTTGGCCTGTTCCCAAATTCAACGCTTGTGAAGTAAAGGTTGAATCTGCGCTTGAAGCGGGGTAATCTGAAGAGTTGCCGAGTACAACTTTACCGCCATAGCCATAATTATAGCTGTGCTTGTAAACAACCATTGGTGTAGTCTCTTGTGAACCCTCGTAATTCCCTGTATGCGCGCTGAGATGGTGAATGTTGACCTGTTTATTGGCACTGGCCCAATCTGCATTTTCGGGATAGTTTAACTCCACCCAAGCACCGTGATATCCTGGATTGTAAACCCAATCGTTCCAGAAATTCTCGAGAGATATCCCCGTAGAGCTTTCGAAAGAGCTCTTGAAGCCAGCGGCGTCATAATTTCCAAAAGTATTGCCAGCTATGAGTTCTTTTGAAGCGTGACTAAATAGACTGTCTCCCAAGAACTCGCGAAGGTTATGAGCGACCATTGCACCTTTCTGGTAGGTATGGGTGCCGTAGGTTTGGTTTTGATTGACACCGCTTAGTGCCAGATGTCCACCGTCGTTTTGACGGGCCTGTTTCAAAACAAGCGCTTGGTTATTCTGCACGGTCTGTACATATTTTGAACGGCTGTAAACTTTCTCCTCATAGAAATGCGAACCAAATTCAGCAAAGCCTTCATTTATCCACATATCCTCGGCCGTTTTGGTGGTGATGGCATTTCCAAACCACATGTGGGCCAGCTCATGAGCGATAATATCTTCACCGTTGAGATTGGCATTGGCCAAAGTGCGGGGTAGATGCACCATTCCTGCGTGTTCCATCGCACCTGTTATAGTCAATGCATAGCCTATTTTTTCAAATCGGTAAGGACCGAACTCCTCTACGAAAGCATCATAGATAGCATTGAGATTGACAAAACCTGCAGTCATATTCGCTGTGTCTTGCGCCCGGCCGTAAATTTCAAAAGGTCGTCCGTCGTGGATCCAACTTTGCTTGAAATAATCAGAAACAGTCATACTCACTAAGTAAGAGGGAATAGGCGCCTGTCCTTCCCAGCGCCAAACTAAATCTCCGCTGCTAAGCGTGTCGGTACCTACGTAAATACCGTTACTTACTCCAACCTTTCCTGAAGGCGTGATGATGTTCATTTCATCAAGGGTGCTCTTCTCGACAAAATTGTCAAAGCATGGAAATAAACTGCGTCCATAAACGTGCGGATTGGCCGCAAATCCCACTCCAAGGTTGTAGTGATAGGCCCCATCATGGTGAATGCCTCCCCATCCACTAGCGTCCTTCGTGGTCGAGCCGTGGTAGTAAAAGTCCCAGTGTAAGGTCTGTCCAGCAAACGCAGATGTATTCACAATAACGTGTTCGCCTTGCTGCGAGAAATTTAATGGACCACTGAGTGAAATAATGCTGTCAACCGTAAATCCCAGAAGATCGAATCGTAAGGAGGAGAAGGGCAATTTTGCACCCAATTGGTATTCGGCAATCCCTGTGAGTTGGCCGTTGGCAAAGTTTCTAGAATCAATGGTCAATTTTAACTGCACAAGATCTGCAGTATCTGACCTAGAATTATAATTGATCGGAGCATTGCTTTGCAGGGCCAGTGGATTCAATTTGGTGCTCTGGCAATTGAATTGGCCAAAAACCGAAATGCTCATTGCGGTAAAAAGTAGCAGCAATGCCTTTTTCATGCTATCCTCTTTGACGCACTGCTTCGTAGAGAAGGACTCCCGTGGCAACGCTTACGTTAAGTGAGTTAATTTGCCCTCTCATTGGTATCAGTGCTTTGGCATCGGCCATTTGTAATAGACTCTTGTGTACACCGGTTTCTTCATTACCCATAATCAGCATGCAAGGATCCGCAAAAGGAGCTTCGTACATCGGAGTCTCTGTCTTTTCGGTACCGGCGATGATTTTTAAGCCCAGGCTTTGAGCCACGAAAACCGCATCTTTCATGTGGTTCACCTTACAAACGGGAATTTCAAGTAAAGCTCCCGTTGAAGTTCGTACTGCATCAGCACTCACAGGGGCACTGTCGTTTTTCGGTAAGACAATGGCGTCTACACCCGTGCAGTCCGCTGAGCGCGCGATGGCTCCGAAGTTCCGAACATCTGTTATTCGGTCTAGTGCAAGGACTAAAGGCGTTCTGCCTTCATCCATAACTTTGACGATTACCTCTTCGAGATCATGGAAGTCGATGGGACTTAAGAACGCCACGGCTCCTTGGTGATTGCCTCGAGTGAGTCGGTTGAGTTTTTCTACTGGGACGTACTTAGGTTCAACACCTCTGTCTCGAAGGGTCCCTTCTAGTTGGGTGTAGAGCTGACCGCTGATGCCTTTTTGTAAAAAGACTTTATCCAGGGTCTGTCCATCTTGTACTGCCTGTAAAATCGGCCTTAAGCCGTAGATGAGTTGGTCGTTTGCCATTAGCTGTCTAGAGATTTAGGGGACTGTTCGTCAGAGAATTCTCCGAGGTTAGCACGATCAACAATCCTGCTGTCCAATTCTTTTTTAGTCTTGCTGCCAAGTTTTTTCAAGCGTTCTACTTGACTGATCAGATTGCCTCTACCTTCCACCATCTTATTCATTGAATCTTGGTAGGTTTTCTGAGCGGTATTGAACTGTTGTCCAAGTTTAGTCAGGTCTTCGCTTAGGCCGACAAATTTATCGTACAGTTTGCCGCCAGCCTCGGCAATTTCAATAACATTTCGCGTTTGTTTTTCTTGCCTCCAAGCCATGGCAATTGTTTTTAACGTTGCGAGCAGGGTAGAGGTAGATACCAAGATGATCTTCTTCGAGAAAGCCAATTCGTACAAGCCACCGTCAAACTTCGTAGCTTCCATGAATGCGGCCTCGATAGGAATGAATAACAATACAAATTCAGGAGTTGCACCATCATAAAGCTGCGGATAATCTTTCTCGCTTAATTGTTTGATGTGCGTCTGAATACTCAAAATCAAAGCCTTCATATGTTTGAGAGCATCTTCCTCGTTCTCCGCATTGACATAAGCTTCCCAAGCGACTAGAGATACCTTTGAATCCACAATGATTTTCTTCTCTTCCGGCAACTGTATAACGACATCTGGCTGAAGACGACGACCGTCTTCTGTAGTTTCACTGTTTTGAACGAAGAATTCTTTGTCTTTGGTGAGTCCGCTCATTTCTAAAGCACGTTCCAAGACGAATTCTCCCCAATTTCCTTGCTTTTTCGTGTCTCCTCTTAGTGCTTTAGCTAGACCGCTTGCCTCTGCGCTGAGCTGGTCGTTCATGTTCTTTAGCGCCTTGATATTCTCCATCAAGGCCGAGGTGTTTTTGAGCTCTTCTTTGTGGTTTTCTTTTACCGTTGCCTCAAAATCAACAAGCTTTTGCTTGAAGGGTGCAAGCAGCTTGTCCAATTCTTCGCTATTGGTTGTCTTGAATTGTTTCGATTTCTCTTCAAGGACTTTTTCTGCTAGAACCTTGAATTCGTTTGCCATTACATCTTTATCAGCTTTAGCCTGTGCTTTTTGCTCTTCAAAGTTTTTTGATTGATCGTCCAATTTTTCTTCAGCTGCCTTTAGGTTGGCCTTCAGTGAACTGATCTGTTGGGCGGTTTGAACCTGCAATGCTGTTAAGGATGCTTTGGTTTGCTCTAATTCAGAATCTTTGTTTTCAAGAGCGTCTTTTAATTCTTTCATTTGGTCACTGGCCCAGCCGGGCAAATCACCAGAAGCTGATGCCGATTCAGTAGCGGCTCCTCGAAATTTAAAAATGAGTAGAACTACTGCAATTAAGTTTATTACGGCAAAAACAACACCCATCGTAGTCATTGGAAAAGGCTGAATTTTGAATTATTAGAATAGTGATTGCTGCGCTGTTGTAGGCAATTCCCAATGTACGATTTCTAGCCCTTTTTTGAGCTGTTCATTATTAAATCTTGTGAACGGTTTGGAACCGAAAAATCCTCTATACGCGCTGAGCGGCGATGGGTGCGGAGTTTCAATCAGCGTTCTGTTTTCTTCCAACAATTCAGCGGTTACTTTTTTGGCCAGTTTTGAGGCTGGAGCCCCAAAGCATATGAATCCGCTATTCTTGGACTTTTGGAGCACATGTTTAATGAGTGCTAGGGTAAAGTTTTCCCATCCTTTTTTTGCGTGTGAGCCCGCTTGGTGCTGCCTAACAGTCAATGCAGTATTTATGAGAAGTACGCCTTCTTTCTTCCATGGACTCAAGTCTCCATCCTTAGGATAGGGGAGCCCAAGATCTTCGCAATATTCCTTGAATATATTTTTCAGGGAAGGTGGAATCTTAGTTTTTGGAGTTACTGAGAATGCTAAACCATTGGCTTGTCCAGGCCCGTGGTACGGGTCTTGGCCGATGATAATACATTTAATCTCTTCGGGGTGTATTACGTA
>CBFHHP010000042.1:0-1230 GCA_965655745.1 uncultured Schleiferiaceae bacterium | reverse complement strand
TGCTAAACCATTGGCTTGTCCAGGCCCGTGGTACGGGTCTTGGCCGATGATAATACATTTAATCTCTTCGGGGTGTATCCCGTAAAAGGCTGCAAGAATTTTCTCTTTTGGCGGGTAACATACCTCTTGGGTATATTCTTGCTCTACAAACGAAACGAGCTTACAGAGGTAAGGTTCATTCATTTCCTCATTCCAGAATGCCTTCCACTCGACAGGAATCATTGTTGAAAGGAAGTTGCTCATTGAGTAAGAAAATTGAGAATTCTACGTTATTTTTATCCCTCGCAATGTAGCGAAAACTAGAAGTAACAAAGATGAAAAAAGTACTTGGAGCAGCGTTGGTGATTACCGCACTATTTGCACTATCATCATGTGGAACAGCAGAAAAATGTCCTTCATATTCGCATGTTGAAGTTCCTGCACAACAAGGATAAACGTCCTTCTCAGACGAATAAAATTCAGTTCGAGCACCCGCAGTCATTACAAGATGTTGCGGGTCTTCTTGCTTTAAACACCCCTGTGTTCTTTTACAAACACAGTACGCGATGTAGTGTTAGTCTATTCGCAATGCGTAGGTTAAATATGGTGGAAGTTCAAAGCAACGAGACTTGGGTATTCATAGATGTAGTTGCCCAGCGGAAATTGAGTTTAGCCTTGGCAGAGGAAGTCGATGTACGTCACGAAAGTCCCCAGCTTATCTTGTGGAACGGCGGAAAAGTAGCTGCGCATACCTCACACAGCGGGGTGGTCGAAGATACTGTCGAAGAATGGAGAAAAGTACACGGTCTTGCTGAACAAGTATAGTTTTCAATGGTTTAATGGCATATGGTAGACCAACCAAATATTGAAATTAAAAAAGACCTCAAGGGTCGCACGAAAAAGCCGAAATGGCTTCGAGTAAAGTTGCCTACAGGTGAGAATTACAAAAACGTACGTGGCCTTGTCGATAAGTACAAGTTGCATACCATTTGTGAATCTGGTCATTGTCCTAACATGGGCGAATGCTGGGGAGCCGGGACTGCAACCTTTATGATTTTAGGTAATATCTGTACGCGCTCTTGTGGTTTTTGTAATGTGGCAACAGGTCGTCCTGAAACAGTAGATTGGGAAGAACCGGAAAAGGTAGCGCGAAGTGTGAAGCTCATGAAAGTTAAGCACGCAGTTCTTACTTCTGTTGATCGTGATGATCTTGCAGATGGCGGTTCTATCATTTGGGCGGAGACTGTAAAG
>CBFHHP010000041.1:6007-15823 GCA_965655745.1 uncultured Schleiferiaceae bacterium | reverse complement strand
TTATTGCGCGCCACAACAGACCATTTCGTCTCTGAAGGCTTACCGGTTTTATGGCAGACCATTTGCCGTGGCAGGTCGTAATAATCCGGCGCCAAGGGAAGTGAGATGGTCCCTTCATCAGCTTCAAGGGTGCCCACTACATCGGCTATATAGGTCTTGTTTACTTGACGTTTAATGAATTGGCGTTGCATGCGTTTATTCGCCTTTGGATTCAAGGTGAACATTAGCAACCCTGATGTACTCATATCAAGACGGTGCAATAGGATGGCTCCTGTAGCTTCCGGATATATGTGCTTTACGCGCACGAGCGCCGAATCTTCAATATCTACACCAGGAACACTTAGTAATCCAGCAGGCTTGTTCACCACGACTAGGTCATCGTCTTCATAAACCACCGGCATCGGCTTGTCCTTGCCAAAGGTTAACAATGGGTTTTCTTCAACGTGTAATCCTTGCAACATGTGGCCGAGTATAGGGCGACAACGCGAAGCACAAGAGGGGTAGAAGTACTTGTGTTTTCGCACTTCTTTAACCGGGGCTGAACCCCACCAAAACTCCCCCATACAAATGGGGGATAAGCCTTTTTGATAGGCATATTGCAACAGCTTTGGTGCCGCACAATCACCAGAACCGCTTGGCGGATGGCGAAGGTCGAAATCCGGGAAGCATTGGCTTAAAACTTTCTCTTCACCTGAAGCATTTAGAAACACATAGTGGTCAAAAATCTCGCGCTGAAGTTGGTTGGATTTTGCTTTGCGAACCTTCCTCATCGCCTCTATTTCAAGGGCATATTCATCCAGGGTAGCTTCTAGCTTTTCTTGTTCCTCAATCCATGCTTTACTCCGGTGTTTAAAAGCAACTTGCCCCTGAATACTTTCCTGCGCCAGGCGTTCTTTCACCTTTTCGAAGTCCGAATCGCTCATCACCTTAGCGACCGTTTCGCGGTATTTCTGGCGCGCCTTTTTAGCCTCCTTCAGATCTGCTCGACCCTTTCTTAGGTGCTCTTTGATTTCGTCCAATCGCTCCGTGATCTTTGCAATGGCTTCTAACCGTTCGGGGTTGTTTTCTTTTGCATGGATTTCCGCGCTTATTGCATTGAGTTCAACCTCTCCTTTTTTGTAAAAGGACTGGGCGGCATGTATGTCACAGATGGGAGGGACAAAATAGCCTTCAACCTCTTCGTGAAGTTTTCCTGAATACGCAGCCAACCAACCAAGATTGCCGTTTTGGTTTCGTACTACAAGCACACCGAACATCTTACCTTGCTCCACAAGATCTTCATGTTTGCCAAGTCCGAAATTGTGACGCAGATCGTTTGCTTCAAGGTGGTTTTGAAGTTCTTCGGAAGCGAGCTCTACAAGGGCATGTGGCGTATAGAAAAATGGATACGTGAATGCTTCAGGCACCGAGATGCCTTCGAGAGAACTTTCGAAAGGATGAAAAAGTTTATCCGTCATATACGACGGTAAAGATAGTGCTTAAGCACAGCTTTTTTCCTGTTGTTAACGCTTGCCGTAGATGTCGAATTGGTCAAAGAATTCCCACATGATCCAGTTGGTATTCTTTTGGTCGATGCTGAAGTTTAGCCAATAATGATCGCCACCAATCACTTTGTAGAGTTCTGCAACGACACTGCTGTCCCCACCCGTATAGCTGTAATGTTCTAATGGATAGGAGGAAGACTGAATAGAAGTAATCTGCGGTGTTTCATTACAATTATTCGTCTGCGCCCAGTACCGCAGTGTGACTTGCTGGCTGAGAATATCGTCTCCGCCTTCGTAAGGAAGTACACCATCATTGGTGCCGTGTATACTCAAGGTGGCCAAAGGATGTGAAGGTTGACACGTGCTTGAGGTATCTGTAAAACAGCCCGACATAGACGCCACTGCGGCTATTTCATTGCTGAGATAACAGGCCAAAGCATAGGACATCATTCCGCCGTTCGAATACCCACAGGCATACACCCGTTCACGATCGATCAAGAATGCAGTATCGAGGTGTGCTAAAAGTGCACTGACAAAACCAAGGTCATCAGCATCACTCTTATTATCAGGTGAGGGTAGGGCGTTGTTCCAATGTGGAGAATCGCCGCGCAACAAGCTGCCTTGAGGGAACACCAATAAGAACTGCGCAGAATCTGCCACATTATCCATGGCCACTGTCGTTCGATGGTCTTGTGCTAGTCCACCAAACCCATGAAAATTTAAGACTACGGGCAGGGCAAAAGACGAATCGTACCCTTCTGGAGTATAAATTAATGCACTTCTTTGCAACCCGTCGTGCTCGAATATCACTGTAGTGGTATTGTCGGGTGAAGGGGAATTCCCACCGCCACCATTAGTGCTACAGGCTGCTAGAACAAAACAAAAAATAAACCGTAACCACTTCACAAACATTAATTTACGGTTTATTCTTCAAGAAGCGGAGTGAGTGCGTCGTAATATTTATTCGCGATGAAAGTGGCACCATCTTGATTGTAGTGAATAGGGTCTGCGAGCATATCGTCTGTAAATCCTGTTGCCATATCGATGGTCAAAACTTGTGAGGTAGAGGTGCTTAATGCAGACGCAATACTGTCTAGTTCATTCAAAAGTCGAGCATGGAATACAGCTAAATTTCCCATCATGACAGTACTATGACCGGGAGCCATCTTCTCAATAATGATGGTCACTTCAGGGTTGAATTCTTGAAGACCTTCAACAATATCCACCACATTCACCATGATACTTTCATAGGAGAATCCATCCAGCGCATCATTACCTCCTGGCGAGCTGAAAAGGACAATGTCTGGGGTGTCAAGCACTGCTGTCCAATCTGACAGTTCAGCCAACAGTTGCCCAGAGGTCCAACCGCTGTGTCCTTCGTGGTGCGAATCAAACTCTTCATCGATTACAGTTCTATAGATTTTGACCATGAAGAAAGTTCTTTTCCTTCACTTCTTAATTTTCCTAGTTTGACGTCTGCTCCTCTTTCCAAAGCATCCTCGGGGAATACGAAAAGGCACCCCAAGAAGATTTCGTCCATAGGTATACCCAGTGAGGTTCGTGCTTCCTTTTGACGCAGGGTTCCACCCGATGACCAGTATGACGGATGGCCTGCTGCTGTTGCTCCTAGAAGTATGTTCTGAATGGCCGCACTGGCCGCTGCAATATGCTCCATATTGCGCAAGTTTCCGGTGAAGGGAATCGGTTCCATCTCTCGAACTTCCGGTTGCTCGCCAAAAACATCAGGCAACCAACTCATCACAATCATAGCTTCTGCCGCCCAAAGCATGTTTATGATTTTACCGGCCGGCGGTTGTACCTCATGCAGTTGATCCGCGAGTTTCCTGCAATTATTTGCATCTAGGGTATATGCCCGGAAAGGAAGGGTACTTGTTAAGTCGCCGCGTTTATAGCGTTCAGCACTTTTATAATGGTAAGGAGCGCTAGACGCTAATTCCAATAAGTCATTGATCAAGGAACGCTGTGCTTCTGGCGTAAGTGTTGGCGACCAAGGCGCTTGAGCAAGGACCTTTGTAGTTTTTCGCTGAGAAATAACTTCTTTAATCGCCTTATCTGCCTTCGAGGGTATCTTTTCCATCATAGGAATAAAGATACGGATTCCGTCTCCTTGGTAAATAGACGATTTTCTTGTGTAGTCTCTGATGGTCGAAAAGAAAGCCCAAGCTTTAGAAACTCCGTTAAGGAAACTTCGGAAATTTAGAGAAGTCTCGGGGTCGTTTTTCTAAGAAGGCATTGCGGCCTTCAACGGCTTCATCTGTTCCGTAGGCCAAACGAGTAGCTTCTCCAGCGTACACTTGTTGACCAACCAACCCGTCGTCGATGAGGTTGAACCCAAACTTCAACATCTTGATGGCCGTGGGGCTTTTAGTCATAATCTCTTGCGCCCAGTCGTAAGCTGTCTGTTCTAGTTCTTCATGTGGCACTACCTTGTTTACCATACCCATCTCGTAGGCTTCTTGAGCAGAATACTCAGCACCAAGGAAGAAGATTTCACGCGCTCTTTTCTGACCTACTTGGCGTGCGAGGTAAGCTGAGCCAAATCCGCCGTCGAAGCTTGCTACATCCGCATCGGTTTGCTTAAAGATGGCGTGTTCTTTTGAGGCTATGGTCATATCACACACTACATGCAGACTATGGCCACCGCCAACTGCCCAACCGGGCACTACGGCGATCACGACCTTATTCATGAATCGGATCTGACGTTGAACATCCAGGATGTTGAACCTATTGATGCCGTTCTCACCTTTGTATCCAGTGGTTGAACGAACGCGTTGGTCGCCGCCGGAGCAGAATGCCCAGCCGCCGTCTTTCGGCGACGGTCCCTCACCAGTAATAAGCACAACCCCAATTTCTTGGCTCTCGTGGCACAGGATGAGTGCCTCCCAAAGCTCGTCCACGGTCTTTGGAGTAAATGCGTTGCGCACCTCAGGACGATTGAACGCAATGCGCGCGACGCCGTTAAGCTGCTTAAATGTGATCTCCTCGTATTCCTTGACGGTTTGCCATTCTAGTTGGGCCATGGTCCAATTCTTTTAGGTGTGTATGAACATTAACAAAGGTACTATGTAATAGTTGATAGGAGAGTATTTGAAATGAAACGCACCCAGATTCAGGATTTTGAAAAAATCGACCAAGCGAAAGACCTTGACGATATCGTGAAGGACAAACGCACAGGGAAACGGGCCAATAAGAAAAAAGCGAAGCGTCGCAACCGTCATTACGGAAGGACGCTTCTCAAGCATTTCAAAGAAAATTATAAAAGTTTTGAGGAGTAGTATTAACCCACTCTAAGGATTTTTTCCATTTTCTTGCCTTTGGCTAACTCGTCTACGAGCTTGTCCATGTAGCGACATTCACGGGTCAGCTTTGTCTCGATCTCTTGGATTTTATACCCACAGATGCTACCGGTGATTAAGGAGGCATTCGGGTGTATGGTGGCTTTCTCAAAGAATTCCTTGAAGGTAGCTTTGCGCTCTATCATCTCCCTGAGCTGGGCTTCATCAAAGCCGGTGAGCCAATGGAGCACTTCGTGTAGTTCATCTAGACTGCGTCCTTTTTTCTGGACTTTGGTAACGTAGTGAGGATATATTCCCGCAAAGGTCAATGCCGCGACGCGTGCATCGTGTTCAGGAGTAGTGGCCATGGCGATTTAATGTTTTACCGTTAAAAGGTACGACTAAAAAATATTTATCCTTAAAGAAGTAGTTCTAGAGGAAGATTCCAGATTTACGCTCGAGCAATCCTTGCGCGGCTAATCGACCGCTTTCCATCGCAGCATTTAAGGAGCCATTGTACAGCACATCTCCAGCGAGAAATACATTTTCCATGAGCATACTTTCACTCGGTTCTGCGGTCATTTTCAGATTGCCCAGATCGGGAAGTGCTTGCTCAATATGGAAGTTGCCGATGTGGGTTATAGCGCCTACACCGCAGTATTCGCGTATCTCGTCTTGAACCTTAGCTGTAATTTCTTTTTCACTTTTGCCGTTAAATTCTAGGACAGTCGCTGATAGTATTTGTCGGCCAATAGTATCGGTATAGCCGTAGAGATTATTGATGAGTTTTTCAGGATCAGCAATTAATCCAATCGTTTCCTTTGGTAGGTTAGAGCCGTCGATTTCAAAATACAGGCACATGCAAGATTTCCAATCCGTTCCTTGTCCCGACAAATTGGAGATTAGTGAAGAAGCGTCCGCAGTGACAATCACGCCACCATGGCCCAATTCTTCCTTTGTTTTTAGAACGATTTTATCGCTAGTAACATTACTTACCTCCGCCCCAAAATGGAATTCCGTGGTCTTTAGTTTGTTTGTAAGTTGCTCGCTAATTGCACCTATTCCCGCCGAAGGGATGGTGGCATTCCCTTCACCAAACATCTTGTAGACAAATTCAAACATGCGGCTTGAAGTGCGCAGCTCTGGTTCCAAGAAGATGCCCGCAAAAAAGGGTTTGAAGAATCGGTCAATGATCACCTCTGAAAATCCGAATTTTCGGAGATATTCTAAGGTGGTCATCTCTTCGCTAGCAAAGATTTCATCGATGGATTTGCGCTTCATCCTTGCATTGAGGCGTAGCACTTTTATTTTATCCCCGACGCTGCCAATCTTCGCAGTGACGGTTGGGATGAGCATTTTGAAATCTCTTAAGGGATCGCCAATCACATAACGTCTTTCGTCCACATAAATCTGTGCCCCTGAGGCCAAGCGTCGAAGATCAAGTGCATCATAGTCCAGGTATTTTTTTGCCATCGGGTAGCCGTCGAGCAATACCTGAAAACCGATATCTAGGTGGTGATCGCCCATAGATACTGTGCGTACACGTCCACCTACACTATTAGATTTTTCTAAAACAATAGGAGTATAGCCCGCCTTTTCTAGTTCAAAGGCAGCAATGAGACCGCTAATACCAGCGCCAACAATGTATATGGTTTCTAACGATTCCATGGCAGTTTCTCTTAAGGGTGTAAAGAGTAAACGACTAGAATTCGAATAAGTTTACCCGTTGTGGATATCGTAGAATTGGACCACACCTTTTAGTTCATTCGCTGAGCCGACCAGTACAGAGACGATCTTCTTTTCACGGAATAATTGATCCATCTCATGAAGCCCTGTTTGAGGTTCAATGAATATTGGATTTTTTGAGCCCATTTGCTCGGCCACAAGATTACCGGAATCTTGAGCATTTTCTATGGCTCGGCGAATATCTCCATCGGTAATTATTCCCAACACGTCATTTCTGCTCCCAATGCAAGCAAGCCCTAGACGACCTTCAGAAATTTTCAAAAGTACTTCCTGCAATGAATCTGTAGGTTTAACGAATGGAACCTCAGTAATCATGAGATCTTTAGCCTTCGTCAGTAAACTCTTGCCCAAGGTTCCCCCTGGGTGTAGCGCAGCAAACTCTTCTTCGGAGAAACCGGACAGCTCCATAACGGTAGCACAAATAGCATCGCCAATCACTAGGGCAGCGGTGGTGCTTGTTGTAGGTGCTAAATTCAGCGGGCAGATCTCCTTGTCCACCTTGCACTCAAGGTGCACCTTAGAATAACTTGCCAAGGTGCTGTTGCGGTCGTTGGACATCCCAATGACGCTCTTGGATCTGCTGTATTTTAAGAGGTTGATGAGCTCAGCCGTTTCCCCTGAATTTGAAAATGCGAACAGTACATCATCCGCCTCTATCATCCCAAGGTCGCCGTGATAGGCCTCACCTGGATGGACAAAGAAAGAAGGTACGCCCGTTGAGGAGAAGGTGGCAGCAAGCTTGCGTGCAATGATGCCGCTTTTCCCCATTCCGGTAAAGATGAGCTTCCCTTTGCATTCCATGATTATTTCTACCACCGACTCGTAGTCGTTGGTGTCGTTCTGTGCTAAATCTAGAATAGATTTTGCCTGTGCTTCAATGGACGCTATGGTTCTGTTGTTGATGCTCATGGCTCTAGATTAAATCCTTTACTAAGGCTTCTAAATCGTTTAATGCCAGCATATTTGGGCCGTCTGAAAGGCCTTCATCAGGGCGTGGGTGCGTTTCTAAGAAAAACACATTAGCGCCCCACAGTTTTGCGGTCTTGGCAAAATAAGGCACATAGGCGCGGTTGCCTCCGGTGGTTCCATCGTTACTGCTAGTCTCCTGCGCACTGTGGGTACAGTCCATGACGACATGATCAGTGAGCGCGCCTAACTTTTGGAGGTTGCGGAAGTCTACGACAAGCTCACTCGGTCCGAAAAGCGTACCGCGTTCAGTTAACCAAACCTGGTCATTACCGGTAGATTTTACCTTATTAACGGCGAATTTGATTTTCTCTGTATTGAGAAACTGTGCTTTCTTGATATTGACAATCTTGCCCGTCTTTCCGGCTTCAAGAAGCATATCGGTTTGACGGCAAAGGAACGCGGGAATCTGAATGATATCGACGCGGTGTCCGCAGCTGGCAATCTGTTCGGGAGTGTGAAAGTCGGTGGTGATGGGCAGTCCAAATTCATCTCGAATGGTTTCAAGCATGGCAATGCCTTCTTCTATACCCGGTCCACGAAAACTAGTTAAAGACGTACGATTGGCTTTATCAAAGCTGGCTTTAAAGTAAATCTCTACATTCAGCTCTTTTTTTATACGTGCCAATTCTGCTGCAACTTCGCGCAGCAAGTCCATACTTTCAATAACACAGGGTCCAGCAATGATTTTCATGTTGTGCTCTCTTGGGTTTCGCCAAGAATACAACGTCCGTATTCTTTAATGCGTATCAAAAGTAGGGAATCGGCAGGGAAGTGGTGCTAGCCTTTAGGCCACTCTACTTCCTTTTCAAAGAATCCGATGGAAATTACCACAAAGAGGGTCTCGTTCTCTTTATGTATAGCCACATCGTACCAGCTTCTTCGTTTAAAGACGAAGAGTTCACCTTCCCAATGGTCGCCCTTGTTTTGTAAGTTCTTCAGGTTGATTTTCCCGACAACTTCTGCCCGGTCTGAAGAGATGATTTTCCCAAACAACTCACCATTATTCTCGTAAATTTCTACGATGGAGTTTTCCCTGCCTGTGTCCCATTTACCAACGATTGCATTTTGGCCAAAAATCTTCGAAGAAACAATTAGCACCAGGAAAACTAATACCTGTTTCATCCGGGCTACTAAAGAATAGAAGTAGTTGTAAAAAAGAAAGTAACTCTTGGCATTTCTCATTGAAAGTGTCTCACACTACGGGTATATTGTTGGTGATAGACTATTAATTTCAAGGTTTGAATGTTCTGTATAAGAATCTTTCATCCATTGCGTAAAATAACCGCCATAACTATCTGACAACTCTTTAATCTGTTGGTAATACCTAGCTTTTAGATAAGAATCAATTTTTTCCGGACAGTCGAGTGCTTTGGATTTATTAATAACGGAGGAAAAATCTAAATTTTTAATTGAAACAGAATTGCCCTCACACGTGTGTGAGATTATAGCATTCATCAAGCCTTCAGGGTCATCAGTAATCGCGTCATAGAACCCTATTAGTATCTGATTTCTTGGAAATATACTTGAATAATTCTCAATAGTGCGAACATAATCGGAACGAACTGATTGGCTATCACTTTCCATGAATTCGACAATATCATTCAATTCAATCTTACTAATATCAGAGCCATTACTCAGCATACTGAATCGGAAATGTGACCAAGCTCTTTCAATAGGATTTCTTAGCATTAAAATTAGACGCACATCGGGCTGTAAATCATAGATTTTCTGGATATCCTTTTTAGTTAGTATCGAATAGCTTGGTGTTATCTCACCAGTGTATCCTTTGGATCTTTTGAACAATGATAAATACCACTCATCTGTGTAGTTACTAAAAAACCACCTCCAATAGAAAACAAAGGTCGACCACTTCTTTTTTTCTTTAATCACCGCCTTGAAAATGTTAATCACTGCTTTGACGAGATAAGAATTTCGTAAGATTCTTTTCGAGAGTAATTCCTCTGATAATCCATCATGAGTTGGATAATAATGATATCTATCAAAATAATGAAACTCTTTGACGGGAGGCAGGCTGAATTCGGGCAGCTGCCTTAAATTATGGTAAAGCCATGAAGTACCAGATTTCTGTGTTCCAATACCTATAAAATCAATGTATTTCTGATTATTCATAAAATGGATTTGAATTGAAAATTGAGAACAATGATTTACCCGAACAGGTATCACTTCTCATGTGGCTTAATCCAAATAAATTTGTTGTTAGAAGTTGGTTTTAAAGATAGTAACAAGGGTTGATTCACCTAACTGAATTTTAAAATTAAAACAAAGATTTCTCCCTCCCATTTGCTTTTCTATTCTTTGAA
>CBFHHP010000041.1:1514-5908 GCA_965655745.1 uncultured Schleiferiaceae bacterium | reverse complement strand
GTTTTGAGTGGACTTTGTCTTCCACACCGCTTAGGTTTTCCATACCAACACCTTCTCTACGGTGCCGTCGTCGTAAATATAAATCAATGGAATATCGGTGCGGTACTTGGTTTCGCGGCCTAAGAAATCCACAATCTTGATGAGGTTACGCTCGGGTTCCACAGGCAATTCATCGCAGGGCGGCTCGAGATTTCCGATCCATTGTACCTGTCCTTGGCCGCTAGTAATCCGCTCGTCAAGGTACTCGAGTAATCCAGTTTTCACATGTGCGCCATAGTTATCATCAAGGGCAGCAAGAAAATCGGCATACTGAAACCCATAATCCTTACGGTAGTAAGTATCGGAGAGCACGGCACCTTTGATAAGGTCTTGCTTGTTTTCCAGTACAGTTCCTAGTGAAGAGGTATCGAGGTCTGTTAATAGGGTATCTAGGTAGGCATTAAAGACGTCCTTGTAATAGGGAACATCGAGCAAGCGCTCCACGAGTGGGCGGTTACTTTCGTGCCAATTGTTGAGGTTTCTATTGGCCCAATCGACCCCGAACCAGTCAATACCGAACGTGTTGTCAAGATCATACTCTATGAATACAAATTTGCCGTTGGAAGGCTGTCGGTACAGGTAGAAGTTGTTCTTGTTGAAGGCATGACCGTCCCAATGCCCAATGAGTATTTCTGTGGCTAGTGTTTTCAGGTAGTGATTGACTTCGAAGTTGCGTTCCATATAACACGGAAAGTCGCTGTCGTTGATGTTGTTTAAAGAGTCTAGAAAGAGAATAAATGCGCTGTAATCGTTTGAATCCTTGTTGGTCTTAAGCTCATAAACACTGCGGTAAGAATTTGGGTTACTGCCCCAGTAATTCAGGTCCGCGCCCCAGCTTGCTTTGTAGAGGTTGCCGCCGTCATCATCAATGAATCTTTTCTGGAGAAACTCATCGTCAATATGTTCAACATTCAGGTAAAGACCGCGATAGTTTCCATTGAGGTAGAGTTTCACAAAGCTTGTTCTCGAAGCAATTAATCTGTAGCGCTGGAGAAGATGTAGGCTTGTCCAGTAGCGCAATAAGGAAGGGTCATTGTGCTGGCCTATCAAGTTCATTTTTTCAATGCCCTTGAATTTTTGACCTTGCACATATTCGTTGAAAGACACCTTAAAGCCTTTCTTTTTGGCATTTCTAGAGGTGTTTCCGCGGACCCTAAATCCTACGCTCTGAAGGGTATCTGAAAAATTGGCGCTTTGGTAGCGAAAAACTGCTGGAAAGTGATGGTCGGTAAAGAGGCTGTCGCCCAATAGGGTGTTTAGATCAGCATCCGACACGGTGATGTGAATTTCTGCTACTTCGTCCTGTAAGAATGCCTCGTTATTTTCTGGGTGCACGAAGGCTTGGCCTAGTAAGAGGGTGGGCAGTAGGGTGAGGTAGATAAGCGTTCTCATTCCCAGCAAAGATAGGCGGATACTGGAAACAGATAGCGATATGTGAAAACAAGCACTTAATTCACACCACTTGATTTAGTGGCTGTATTGTTCGGGCTTGAAAGGGTTATATATGAGGTCCAATTAAACAGCGTTACTTTCAAGATTTAGTTATGGTGAATATCTTATATACTCTAAGACGAAAGAATTGTTCTAAGCTCCTTTTTGGAATTGGCTACAGAGCTGAGAATATCTTGTTTTCTTTTCTTATCTGTTACCTCGATTGAGCTCTTAATTTCATTGGAGTCGAAACCTTGCTTTATAAGAACTCGAATTACTTTACCCTTTCGATCGTAATATACACGGTATTCATAACTACCACCGGATGAAGCGCCTTCTAAAAACACAAAGAAACATTGATCATTTTTGTAGTAAAAGGTAGTCGTTTCTGTCCATTCCCATCCATTAAGGTTCACCTGCTGATACATGTTACCGTTAGTTAAGCGACATTCTTTGGCAGTATTTGTAAAGTGAAAACCTCGTTCGTCTTTTCTCGTTGCTTGAGCTGCTATGCAATTACTTTCCTTGTTCGGAGCTCCCTGAATTTTCGAATAAAATTCCCTGATTTCAATAATTCGATCTTCTACCGTTTGTACATTCACGTCATCTTTAAAATCATTAAGTGGAAATCCATGGCCATCACCTTCAATCGGTTTTTTTGGTATTTCTAGAGGCATGGTCTTAATGGGTGGATCAGGATCCTGAGTATTGCCATTAAAAAAACCTATCTCATTAAGTAGTAAACTTGAAATCCCTAAAAGACCAATAACCACGAAAACGGCAAAGATCCGTTTACCACTTCCTGAACCTGCATAATGGAATTTTTCAATGTTACCTGAGTTACAAGCTGGACATTCCGTGGAAAAATCGTTTCCATTCCAGTGGTTCTGACAGTTATTACATTTAAATTTCATGAATAGCAATCCCGTTTTGTTTTAAGGCTTTTTGTAATGACTCTTATTTTCCTTCTTACAACTCGTTGAACGAAAAGCATTGACGACTCGTTTGATGTTTCATGTCAAATTACAATACAGTGGTTGTATTATCAATTGATAACAAAGTTTGGATTTTATTTACCTGGTTTAATTTGTATTGAAGAAAATTACTATTTCAACAGAGTTATGAATTTCTTATTTCTTGATTCTAAGGTCATTTTGACTGTTTTTAGATTTTAAAAACTCCAATTGACGTGTAAGAATGATAACTAATAATGGATTATTGACTTTTTTCTACATCAATTTTCCAACCGTCAGCTTTTGTTCTTACCCAAAATAATTTTAATTCTTCGCCATCTCTTTCTCTTTGAATGTCCCTTTCTGTTTTGATAACTACAGTGACAATAGCACTTTCTCCATTTGCGGATATGAGTTCATTTTTGATTTCAAAACCCCATAAATCTTCATCGGTTAGAATTTCCACTGTTTCTTCTATCTCCAATAACTCCTTCTCTGGCGATAAATCTGGAAAGCACAAATACTTCGCAATTGTTTTCTTGTCTTTTGTAACTGCGGCATTTAACCATTCTTCTGAAAGACTCGAAGGACTTTCAGAACTACAACCGACCAACAAAAGACTCACAGCAAGAGTGAAAACTATTGAAGCCATTTTCCTGTTTAATTTTTCAATTTGTATCATTTTATTTTATCTGTTTTTTTAAAGTTTCAAAGCCCTGTCTGTATTCACCCCAAGAAACACCATGTCTCGTAATATATTCTGGTATCAGCCGAAGTCGTTTTGGTTTTCTTCAAGATAGCCAAAAGGACGATGCGCCCGGATATGAGTTATATACGTTGTTAGCCCTCGTTTAGGGTTTGTAATCTTGCCTTCCAATGATCGTCATGATTTCTACCGAATCATTTTCAATTCTGAAGTAATGGTGTCCACCCCTGAGACGCATCTTCTGTATCCACTTGCGATGTAGGATACATCCTCGAATGAATAGGGACGATGGGCTATTTCCTCAAACCTATCGAAGAAGGCAGCAAAGTATTTATCAGCTCGTGCTTCTCCGAAGTTCCGAGTGCCATATTCATGAATTTTTATGAGGTCTTCTTTGGCAAGTATACTAAGCTTATAATTAGCCATTCATTCGGCGTTTGCTTTCGGCGAGAATTTCAGCTGCCGATTCGTTCGTAAACCCAGATTTTTCTGCCAATGCCAATTTCATTCTAATGAATTCCACTTCTTTGGCACTTTCTCTTGCCTTTCTAATCAGATCGTTGATGATTTCGCTTTTACTTGAGTACTCTTTAGACTCAACTAAACTGTTTAGCCATTCATTGTTTGGCTCTGTGAATGATATGCTTTGACGACTCATATTCTTTGCTTTGGTGTAAAAATACACCAATATCGCGCCAAAAGCAAATGAAGGCTAAGTATTGTATATAACCTCGTATCAGCAGAGGTTGTTTTGGTTTCCTTTAAGATAACCAAAAGGGCAATGCGTCCGGACATGAGTTATATACGTTGTTGGGGCCAGTCTATTTCAGTTCTTCGAGCTGCTCGATCAATTCACCAAGTTCGTGTTGAATTATCTCCCAAACTATTTGATAATCAACCCCAAAGTATTCGTGAATTAGTCTATTTCAGTAGCCTCTCAAATGCTTCCATGGGATTCCAGAATGTTCGATTTGGAAGTCAGGGTAAATTCGAGTCGATGCCTCTCCGATTATTTCGAAGTTCCGCACCACAGCGTCCAGCGTTTTTTGATCATTAACGAACCCATCAAAATCTAGGCCTTCCGTATACGTTTGAATCCGATACGCTGCATCGAGCATATCGAGAATTAGAAGGTGATTATTGCGCCTAGACATAAATCAATTCCGACTCTATTGACTTCAAATACCGATCTTTGACTCCTTTCTTGGATACCAAATCTACACGGCGGCCAAGGGATTTCTCCAAATCTTCTGCTAGGTCAATAA
>CBFHHP010000041.1:0-1416 GCA_965655745.1 uncultured Schleiferiaceae bacterium | reverse complement strand
CGATCTTTGACTCCTTTCTTGGATACCAAATCTACACGGCGGCCAAGGGATTTCTCCAAATCTTCTGCTAGGTCAATAAATTTCGATCCGATTTGACCGTTTAGTTCAATCAAGATATCAATATCACTATCCTCCATTTGCTCAGATCGAGCATATGAACCAAACAGAGCGAGATTGGCGATCGGATAGTTTTTTCCCAGGACATCCTTAAATATCTTTAGTTTAACCAGTATTTCTTCCCTTGTGCTCATTTAGTCAAAGATAAGCATTGTGTTGGTTTTCTTGATTGGCCCCTATAGTTTAGTATATGACTTCGTGATAAGCTTTGTGATTTTGATTTAGCTTCTTTGAAGGTAATCAAAAGCGCAACGCGTCCGATCATGAATCATATACCTTGTTAGACCAAGTTCATCTCTTATTTATTTTGGTGGTATTTTCTCTTCGTTTAATATATCTCGAGATGTACGCCATGAGAAATCCACCAAGAATATATACGATTATCTTAAATGTAAATCCATCAGCAATCTTTTCTTTGAGAGCAGCCAATGATGAATGTAAAACGAGGATTTCGTTAATGAAAAAGAAAAAAACGCTCCAGAGTAATACGCTTACCAAAAATACTTGAGTGGGTATTGTTTTCATTGAGTTCATTTTAATTGCGTCTAAAGTTTAGGGTATGGTGCGTAGCGTGCTGAAAGCTGCTATGAACTATACTCTTTGTTAGCACACGTTAGGTATTCCAAGTAGTTAGCTCCATGCTCTAATAGTTTGGACCGATTCTTCGTCCAAATCCCTCACCATAATGTTGCCGACTTTCTTTTTTCGGTCCGATTCTAATGCAATCCAATGCTGTCCGAGCTTCTTCTTAAAGTTGACTCTGGAAATTTGGACCGATTTAAAAAGCCCAACAAACACTAGTTGATTTCCCTCTTTCAAAACCAAGAAAGGACGGAAAAACCGCATACATTCTAGAACAATGGACAACGCCATTAGAGCCGTCATTGTAAAAAGCACCCAGTCTATAACCTCTGAATATGGCTCTTTAGCACCAGAAAGGAACAGCCAGGCCAGGAACAGCCGACCCGCTATGTCATTGAGAATTGTTCGTTTACGTTTGAATATTTTAGTTTCCATAATGTGTGCTAAGTTTGGTATATGATCCGTTAACAGGCTTCCTGTTTCGGATCTATTTAAGATATATTAAAGTAAGAGATAGTCAAGGCTTTGTGGATATTTAGGAGTAATCACCAAAACTTGACTATCTCCTCAAAGTGGCCATAACTTTTAAATGGATCATATACATTGTTGTGCAGCGTAATTCTCTCCTTCGTCATCCAAGGAGCATTCCGAGAACATCCGAGTTAGATTCTAGTGAGCACATCTTACGAGCAGAGGCAGTTGGCACACTACTCTCGA
>CBFHHP010000040.1:0-16449 GCA_965655745.1 uncultured Schleiferiaceae bacterium | reverse complement strand
GTGTCGCTTGATTCATACTATCGAGATCGATAATCAACAACCCGTGTTCAGGAATGGTATTCCAAGCAAAGGGGTTGTCGTGAGTGACATAGGCATAGTGATCCCAGGTCTTCAGATCGCGCCATATACTATATGGACCTTGAATAAATTGCTTTTTCTGAGGCTGATTGCCACTTATATCAACAATACTCACTCCAGCCGTGGTACCCACTAGGGCATATTCCGTCCCAACAGAGTCGGTATATCCCCAGATATCACTATTGTCATTCATGTAGGTCGCACGACCCAGTAATGACATATTTAAGCTTGATTGACCGAATACAAAGCCTCCTAAGGCTAGGGTAAGTAGGAGGAGTATTTTTCTCATTTTAAAAGTCTAAAGTTATCTGTGGCGGCTCGTCCTCCCCTTCAAACGGTTTGGGTGGCGGAGGAGCTACAGCTGGAGGTCTATCCTCAACAATTGGACCATCCAACACAGGTTCACTGACTTCAACAGCAGTTTGTGGCTCTGGTTCAGGCAATGGGTCCAATCCTACGACCTTATTGATTGTATCAGTCGTGAGTTGATTGCCCTTTGCAGCAATACCTTTCACCGCGATAAACTCACTCAACACTACTTTCTCAGGATCTTTCGCTAATCCCCCTTGTTTACGGTAGACCATCTCAATCACCGGTTGGGTTGCATTTGACAGATAACTCAGCTCACTTTTTGCGTGGGCCGTGATGATGTTTATTTCTCGGTCACCACCTTCCCATTCGAAGCGCTTCACAAAGTACCTCGCTTTTTCTCCGTCAAAGTACACCGCACTAATTGGACGATCGGCCTCTAGTTTTTCAAGGTAAATCATATCTGCATCGAAATGCAGGGACAATTCCGGCACCACCACTTTGAGGGTACCGTTTCTAAATCCGATCAGTAACCTGTCCTCGCCTTTGAAACTTCCTAATAAGCGCCCGCGTTCGTCACTGTTTAATCGTTGTACCGTTGGGTCAAACCATACCTTACGTGCCTCAAGGGTACTCTCCCCCTTCTCTTTAAGCTCAATACGCTTCACTGGGAACTTTGTGACTATGTTTCCTTTCGAAGCACGTCCTTTAATGGCTATGTCTGCCAAGTCAAGGTCAATTTTCAACTTTTTCAGCTTAGCCAGTTGACGCAATAACACCTGAACCTTCTCCGCTTCTCCATTAGGATTCACTGTGAGGTAGGTTATTTTAGAATTTGCAAACCCCTGGGTGATGTCGTACTCGCGGTCTCGGGTGATTGATTTCACGATAAAACGCTTCACATAGCTCACTTTCGATTTACCGTCGAGATAAATAGCATTGTATACCGTCCGTTCGTCGCCTTTCTTCCAGACAGCAACGTGCAAGATATCCTTTCCGAAAAATGCCTTGTCTTTTACCTTGCTTACCGAATACTTACCGTCACGACGTATGACGATGATGTCATCGATGTCCGAACAATCGGCCACATATTCGTCCCGCTTCATGGCAGTACCTACGAAGCCTTCTTCCCTATTAACGTAGAGTTTTTGGTTACGTATGACTACTTTCGAAGCTTCCACGCTATCAAAGGTGACAATCTCTGTCTTGCGCTCTCGTCCTTTGCCAAATTTGGCCTTAAGATCCTTAAAGTAGGCAATAGCGAACTCAATCAAGTGTGCTAAATCGTGATTAACAGCGTCGATTTTTCCTTCTAGTTCAAGAATCTTATCGTTCGCCTTGTCTGTATCGAACTTCGAGATGCGCTTGATCTTGATTTCAGTCAATCGGACAATGTCCTCTTGAGTCACTTCACGCATCAAATGGCCAATATGTGGCTTGAGACCTTTTTCTATAAACTCAAGTACTTGTTCCCAAGTCTCGGCCTCCTCAATGTCGCGGTAGATTTTCTTTTCAATGAAAATGCGCTCAAGAGATGCAAAATGCCATTGCTCCTGGAGCTCACCCAATCGAATCTCAAGCTCGGCTTTCAACACCTGCTTAGTAGCTTCCGTAGAACGACGTAGGATATCAGATACGCCTAAGAACAACGGAGTATCCTCATGAATACTGCACGAAAGCGGTGCTATACTCACCTCGCAGTTCGTAAATGCGTAGAGCGCATCAATGGTCTTATCCGGACTGATACCGTTAGGAAGGTGGACTAGAATCTCTACATTCTCTGCGGTATTATCCTCAATCTTCTTAATCTTGATTTTCCCCTTGTCGTTGGCTTTTAATATGGAATCAATCAAGCTCTGTGTGGTCGTAGAATATGGAATTTCTGAAATTACCAAGGTGTTCTTATCCTGCTGCGAGATTTTAGCACGGACACGAACTCTAGAACCGCGCAAACCCCCTTGGTAGTTGGAAAAATCTGCTTGGCCGCCCGTTGGGAAGTCCGGGACCAATTTGAACGATTTGCCCTGCAACACCTTTACCGAAGCATCAATGAGCTCGTTAAAGTTGTGCGGTAAAATCTTCGTACTCAAACCAACCGCAATACCTTCTACACCCATTGCTAGCAGCATTGGGAATTTCATTGGCAAGTGCAACGGCTCGTTCGCGCGGCCGTCGTAAGAAAGCTGCCAGTCAGTCACTTTAGGGCTGTAAGCTACATGCAATGCAAATTTCGTCAGACGCGCTTCGATATAACGCGGTGCGGCAGCACCATCACCGGTAAGGATATTCCCCCAGTTTCCTTGACAATCTATGAGCAAATCCTTTTGCCCCATCTGCACCAAGGCATCTCCAATGGAAGCATCCCCGTGTGGGTGAAAGCGCATGGTTTGACCAATGATATTTGCCACTTTGTGGTAGCGACCATCGTCCATCTCCTTCATTGCATGAAGCAAACGGCGTTGTACAGGCTTCAAACCGTCATTCAATGCTGGAACAGCACGCTCAAGGATTACATATGAAGCATAATCCAAGAAGTAATCCTCGTACATCCCAGAGACCCTCGTAATACGGGTACCTTCTTCGTGCACTTGGTCCGATTGCATTTCCGGGCTTGGCCCATCCATTTGTGGATCTAATTCTTCGCTCATTAGTTCAGAAATTCTTCTTCAAGGTTTTTCTCAACCCTTAAGTTTTCAATGATAAATTCTTGGCGCTTTGGCGTGTTCTTACCCATGTAGAAGGTCAACAAGTCTTCCGAACGGTAATCCTTACTAATCATCACAGGCTCTAAGCGAATATCTTGACCGATAAAGTGCTTAAACTCATCAGGAGAAATCTCACCCAAACCTTTGAATCGTGTAATCTCTGGCTTTGGCCCTAAGGACCCAATGGCATCGTTCTTCTCCTCATTGGAGTAACAATAGCGCGTTTCTTTCTTGTTGCGCACGCGGAACAATGGCGTTTGCAGAATGTACAAGTGACCTTCTTTGACCAATTCTGGGAAGAATTGTAAAAAGAAGGTGATTAGCAGCAGACGGATGTGCATCCCATCGACATCGGCATCCGTAGCAATGACCACATTATTGTATCTCAAATCGTCCAGGCCTTCCTCAATATTCAGAGCGGCTTGTAGCAAGTTGAATTCTTCGTTTTCGTACACCACCTTTTTGGTCAGCCCAAAGCTGTTCAGAGGCTTCCCCTTTAGTGAGAATACCGCCTGAGTATTCACATCACGGCTCTTGGTGATCGATCCAGATGCGCTGTCCCCCTCGGTAATAAATAGGGTCGTTTCCAACCTTCTATCGCCTTTCGGGCTCGCTTTCTTATCGTTCAAATGCACGCGGCAATCTCTCAACTTCTTGTTGTGCAAAGATGCCTTCTTCGCCCGCTCGCGCGCCAATTTCCGTATCCCTTGAAGGTCCTTCCGCTCGCGCTCCGCACGTTGAATCTTCTTTAATATGGCCTCTGCAACCTCTGCATTTCTGTGCAGGAAGTTGTCCAGCTCTTTCTTCATGAAGTTGATCACAAACGTTCGCACGTGAATCTCGCCAGGAGCCATTTCAAGGGAACCGAGCTTCGTCTTCGTTTGAGATTCAAAGACCGGCTCCATCACTTTCAATGAAATCGCACCAATAACACAGCTACGAACATCAGAAGCATCGAAGTTTTTTCCATAGAAATCACGCATGGTTGCCACCAGCGCCTCACGAAGTGCGTTTTGGTGTGTACCCCCTTGCGTGGTGTGCTGCCCATTGACGAAGCTGTAGAACTGTTCACCTTGCATGCGCTCACTGTGAGTCAATGCGACTTCAATATCATCGCCCTTGAGGTGAATGATGTCGTGCAACGTGTTTCCATCTAAATTGTCTTGCAGCAAATCCTTTAGACCGTTCTCGCTGTAGAATTTCTCGCCGTTTAAATACAGTGTCAAGCCAGGATTCAAATAGGCATAGTTCCACAGCATCTTCTCGACGTATTCGAGAATGTAGCGGTAATTCACAAAGATCTCTGCATCCGGACGGAAGGCTACTTTGGTTCCTTTACGTTGACTGCTCTCGACAATAGCATCGTCCTCCGTAAGTTTCCCGTGTTCGAATTTTGCTCGTTTGGTCTTTCCGTCGCGGAAGGCTTGAACGATAAATTCTGTAGACAGCGCATTCACCGCTTTGGCCCCGACTCCATTCAGACCCACCGATTTCTTAAATGCTTTGCTATCGTACTTCGCCCCCGTATTTATTTTAGATACAACATCAACCACCTTTCCCAATGGTATACCACGGCCGTAATCACGAACGATGACTTGACCGTCCGAAATTTTAACCTCGATGGTCTTTCCAGCCCCCATGACAAATTCGTCAATGGAGTTGTCCAAAACCTCTTTCAGCAGAATATAAATACCATCGTCCGGGGACTTTCCATCACCCAGTTTTCCGATGTACATTCCGGGACGTAAACGGATGTGTTCATCCCACTCTAGCGAGCGGATGTTGTCCTCGGTGTAATTCGATTGTTGTGACATATTTTTTGGAATCGTTAGCTCCCTAAAATAAAGAGATGCACTACGATTCCAAGCCCTCGAAAGAGGATTCTATACACAGGTTTTAAACATTGAAACGGAAGTGCATGATATCGCCGTCTTGGACCACATACTCCTTCCCTTCAACGCGCATTTTACCCGCCTCTTTCACAGCATGTTCACTACCGAGATTGTCGTAATCCGCGTAAGAAATGACCTCGGCGCGAATAAAGCCCTTTTCGAAGTCGGTGTGAATAACTCCTGCCGCCTGCGGTGCAGTGAAATCGCGCTTGATGGTCCAAGCACGAACTTCCTTCTCGCCTGCAGTAAAATAGGTTTGAAGCTGAAGCAGGTCGTAGGCTGCACGAATGACGCGATTGACTCCTGCGTCTTCTAAACCAAGCTCTTCTAGGAAGAGTTGCTTTTCTTCATAGGTTTCCAATTCCGCAATGTCGCTTTCAGTGCTTACTGCAATGTGCAAACAGCCTGCATGTTCTTCTTTGGCCATTACACGTACTCTTTCGACGTGTGCATTGCCTTCTTTCGCTGAACTTTCGTCAACGTTACACAGATACAATACTGGCTTGTCTGTCAACAGCTGCATTTCCTTAAGCAAACCAGCTTCGCGATCGTTGCGATCAAAACTGCGAACGTTCTTTCCTTCCATCAAGAAATTCACCAAACGTTCCAAAGTCTCCACATTCAATTTTGCCTCTTTTTCGCCACTTTTGGCCATTTTTTTGGCCTTTTCGAGTCGTTTTTCGGCAGTTTCGAGGTCTTTTAGCTGTAATTCGATATCTATGGTTTCCTTATCTCGGATAGGATCGACACTTCCATCCACGTGGGTAACATTCTCATTTTCGAAGCATCTCAAGACATGAATAATGGCATTGGTCTCGCGGATGTTGCCTAGGAATTGGTTCCCTAAACCTTCGCCTTTTGAAGCACCTCTTACCAGACCCGCAATATCAACGATTTCCACATTGGCTGCCTGCACCTTTGAGGGATTCACAAGCTCTGCCAATCGTTCCAAACGATGGTCAGGAACGGTTACCTGTCCCACATTGGGCTCAATGGTACAGAATGGATAGTTCGCTGCCTGTGCTTTTGCGCTTGAGAGACAGTTAAACAATGTACTTTTTCCGACGTTCGGCAAACCGACAATTCCACACTTCATAGTTGATGCTTTAGGCGGGCAAAGATATACTAGAATCTTGTTAGCAACGTGTGTATATATGGGAAGAGTTTAATTCGTTCTACCCCTTAGAATTGGCCTATTTTTGTTCTTGTAAAAAACACGCTTCTCATGTCACAAGAAAACCTTCAAGCCGTCGTATCACAAGTACGCAGGGACATTGTTAGAATGGTTCACGCCGTAAACTCAGGACACCCCGGTGGTTCCTTGGGTTGTGTGGAATACCTCGTTTCATTGTACTTCAAGCATATGAACCACAATGCTGCAGATTTTAAGATGGACGGTATAGGTGAAGATCTATTCTTCCTTTCAAACGGCCATATTAGTCCAGTTATGTATTCCGTGCTTGCTCGTGCTGGTTACTTTGAAGTGAGTGAATTGGCCACCTTTAGAAAGTTGAACACACGTCTACAAGGCCACCCCACTACACATGAAGGACTAGAAGGTATCCGCATCGCTTCGGGTTCGCTCGGTCAAGGTCTAAGCGTTGCTTTAGGTGCAGCTACAGCCAAGAAGTTGAACGGCGACGATAGCATCGTTTTTACCCTTCACGGTGACGGTGAGCTTCAAGAAGGACAGGTTTGGGAAGCTGCGATGTACGCTTCTGCGAAAAAAGTAGATAACCTCATCGCTGCGGTGGATGTCAACGAGAAACAGATTGACGGCTCAACGGACGATGTTTTAGCCATGGGCTCGCTTCGTGCAAAATTTGAGGCCTTTGGTTGGGACGTGATTGATGTAGAGCAAGGCAATGACCTTGATTACATCGATACAGCGATCACTGAAGCCAAAGGAAAATTAGGCCATGGAAAGCCAGTGTGTTTATTGCTCAGAACCGAAATGGGTAATGGTGTCGACTTTATGATGGGCACCCACAAATGGCACGGTGTTGCTCCGAACGACGAGCAACTCGCAAGTGCCCTTGCACAGAACGAAGAAACCTTAGGCGATTACTAAGACCTCAAGTCTTGAAAAAACTCACCGCCCTCATAGCATTTCTTTCTTGCACTGTGCTCTTCGCACAGCCAAAGCAGGAAGAGCAGCGTCCACCGCTGACAAGGATTCTCTTTGTCTTTGATGGAAGCCAGAGCATGTACGGGCGATGGGAAACGGGTGCAAAGATTGATGTTGCCCAGCGCCTAATGGGGCAAATGCTTGACAGCCTTCAGGAGATTCAAGATGAAGGTAATTTCCAATTGGCCCTTCGTGTCTATGGACACCAAAAACCTGTCCCTCCACAAGATTGTTCAGATACGCGCTTGGAAGTTCCTTTTGGAAAAGGAAACATCTACAAGATCAAACGTGTACTCAAGAGCATCACCCCGAGAGGAACGACGCCGATCGCAGGTTCATTGCTCAAGGCCTCTAGTGATTTCCCGGCATGTGAGGATTGTAGAAACATCATTATTCTCATAACTGACGGCGTTGAAGCTTGTGACGGAGACCCTTGTATTGTAAGTAAGCGTTTGCAGAAGAAGGGAATTATACTCAAGCCGTTTGTCATTGGTATTGGTTTGGACGAAGATTTCAAAAACAGCTTTGAATGTGTGGGTACCTATTTTGACGCAGCCGACGAAAACACGTTCAAAAATGTGCTCGGAGTCGTTATTTCGCAAGCACTAGACAATACCACAGCACAAATCAACCTATTGGACATCAACGAAAAACCAACGGAAACAGATGTACCTATTCTTCTCTACGACCACACCTCTGGCAAGGTCAAAGAGAGCTTTGTACATACCTTGAACTATAAGGGTGTTCCAGATACTTTAGTACTCGATCCACTTATCGTGTACGATATGGAAGTACACACTGTACCTCCAGTGCGCGTAGATAGTATTGTCATTCATAGTGGCACACACACGCACATTGGCGCCAATACACCTCAAGGTGAATTGGTCCTCAAGGCCTCTCCAAGAATGTCCAGCAACATCTCTTGTATTGTGAAGCCGCAAGGCAAGGAAACCATTTTGCACGTGCAAGAATTTGGAACTGCCCAGAAGTACCTCAGCGGAACGTATGACTTAGAAATCTTAACGCTACCGCGCATAATACAGAAGGGTGTGCACATCAGGGCAAGTGCCTCCACTACCATCGCTGTACCACCACCAGGAATGGTCACGATTCAAACCGGAGTGAGCGGCTTTGGAGCCGTATTCGTTCAACGCGAGGATGGGTATGAGTGGGTCGTCGATCTAAGCGACAGCAGCGAGCGTCAAGTATTCCAGTTGCAACCTGGCCAATACAAAGTAGTCTTCAGAAGCAAATTTGCACAGGAGACTGGATACAGTAAAAACAAAGAATTTAGAGTGAGCCCTGGCTCATCAACCATTGTGAAAATCAACTAAAATGAAGAAGTACACAGATTCAGGAAGTAAGGATACCCGTTCAGGCTTTGGGGCCGGTTTGGAAGAATTGGGTAAAACGAATGAAAACGTTGTAGCACTCTGTGCCGACCTTACTGGTTCTCTTAAAATGAATGCTTTCGCTGATCAGAATCCGGATCGATTCTACCAAGTAGGTATCGCTGAAGCAAACATGATGGGTATCGCCGCAGGTTTAACCATCGGTGGCAAAATCCCGTTCACTGGAACCTTCGCAAACTTCTCTACGGGTCGTGTGTACGATCAGATCCGTCAAAGCATCGCCTATAGCGGTAAAAACGTTAAAATCTGTGCTTCTCACGCAGGCCTCACACTCGGTGAAGACGGCGCAACGCACCAAATCCTCGAGGACATAGGTCTGATGAAGATGTTGCCGCACATGGTGGTTATTAACCCTTGTGATTACAACCAAACCAAAGCTGCAACTATCGCCATCGCAGAGTACGACGGTCCTGTATACCTGCGTTTCGGTCGTCCTAAGGTGGCGAACTTCACTCCTGCTAATGCTAAATTTGAAATCGGTAAAGGTGATGTATTAACTGAAGGAACAGATGTAACCATCATTGCCACGGGCCACCTTGTATGGGAAGCGCTACAAGCTGCTGAAGCACTAGAGGCTGCAGGCATAAGCGCAGAGGTGATTAATATGGCTACTATTAAGCCGTTGGACGAGAAAGTAATTCTCGCATCTGTTGCTAAAACAGGATGTGTCGTGACTGCTGAAGAGCACAACCGCTTTGGTGGTTTGGGCGAGAGTGTTGCTCAGACCCTAGTAACCAATAATCCTGTGCCGCAAGAATTCGTAGCCGTAAACGACAGCTTCGGCGAGAGTGGTACTCCGGCACAACTCATGGAAAAATACGGTTTGAATGCTGATGCCATAGTGGCTGCAGCACAAAAGGTGATTGCTAGAAAGTAATCCTTCACTTAAACCTTTAGTATCTTCCATTCATCTAAAGAACAATGGAGGAAACAAAGAATATCACGAGCCTCCTATTGCAAGAGCAGTGGGAGGCTTCTTTTTTTGAAATCGTTGAGCAGTACAGCGAACGTCTCCTCTATTGTGCTGTGGGTATTCTTAAGAGTGAATCATTAGCGCAAGACGCCCTACAAGAAGGGATGATCAACATTTGGAAAAACCTACACAAATTCAAAGGCAACAGCCATCCTTTTACTTGGTGCTATGCCATTGTTCGCAACGCTGCGTTGAATGAACTAAAAAAGGAACAGCGACATATAAGTACCGATTTAAGTAGAGCCTATACCGCACAGAGCTCGTCCGAGCTAAAATGGGACAGTGACCAGATTAATGACAAGGTACAAGAGGTTCTCAGCGGTCTACCTGAAAAGCAGCAATTGGTTTTTGAATTGCGGTATTACCAAGATTTGAGCTTTAAAGACATTGCCGAACTCACAGGCACCTCCATAGGTGCACTTAAAGCAAATTACCACCATGCAAAAAACAAGATGGAAGAAAAGTTAATCGGCCTATTAAACCTTCCATAATTGGTGCCACTCTAACTATAAATGGACAAAAAAGAAACATATACAGCAAGTGATGCTCAATTAACAGAGCTCAAAGCCAAGCTTCACCGCATTCCGGAGCAGCATCTCGTGGACCGGACCTCGAGCCCTGTTGTTGCAATGAAGTCGAGCTACTTGACGTTCGTTCGCTGGTCCATGACTGCCGCAGCCGCTATTGCCTTAGCCGTACTCTTTTGGCCGAATACCTCAACAAATGTAAGTGACGTAACCGAAGAGTTGTTGGCCGAAATGTATAGCCTAGGTTATGTTCAGCCAGAGGATATTTACTCCTTTGTGGAGCCCGATTCGCTCGACTTCGCTGAAGTAGAGCTCGATACCGATGTGTATTACGACTATTACCATACAGACTACGAATACTTAGAATTATGAAAAAGACGTTGATTTTTGGCCTCCTGCTCTCAGCAGCTGCGGTCGTGGCACAGCCTAAGATGGGCGATCGTGCCGATCTTGAACAAAAGAAAGAAAAGATCGAGGCCATTAAGGTGGCCTACCTCACTGAGGAATTAGACCTGACCGTAGCCGAAAGCCAAGCCTTCTGGCCGGTGTACAACGAGCGTCAGAACAAGGAACACGAACTCCGCGAATTGCAGCGCTCAGGCTTCAAGAAATTAATTGGCGACGAGCCGTCGGAAAAAGAGGTAGAAAAAATGCTGTACTCTTTTGCAGATACTCAAATCGCAATAGATGAATTGCGCAAATCTTACCTCGATGATTTCATCGATGTGATCGGCGCAAAAAAGACTGCGAAACTTATGCGCGCTGAAAAGGAATTTGGCCGAAGAATGATGGAACGGATGAAAGGCAAAGACCGCCCACGCGATAAAGGAAGGCGTCACGGACCAGACGGCGGACGCCCAATGCGCTAAGGAACTCATAAAACCACCCCGAGGGGTGGTTTTTTATTGGAAGTAAGTAAGTCCGTGCTTGATGTAAAACCTGTATTTTTGACGGTCTATGGCCGATATTAAATCTTTGTTTTTAGACCATGTTGCTCAAGTGGTTGGCGCTCCCAGCGGGCTGGTGATTGACCGCGCTGAGGGCAATTACTTGTATGACCCTGAAGGCAAAGAGTACCTCGATTTTATCTCGGGGATTTCTGTGGCCAACCTCGGACACGGTCATCCCACAGTGGTGGCTTCAGTTCTAGAGCAGGTAAAAAAACACATGCACGTGATGGTCTATGGTGAATTTGCTATTGGGCCGCAGGCAGAATTGGCTCAAAAAACGTTGGAGAAACTGCATCCTTGTATGGACCGCGTTTACTTCGTGAATAGCGGTACTGAAGCCATCGAAGCTTCCATGAAGATTGCCAAGAAATATACCGGTCGAAGCCAATTCATCAGCTTTAAAAACAGTTACCACGGTTCTACACAAGGCTCGTTAAGCATCCAAGGATCTGATAAATATAAAGGCGGTTATTACCCGCTACTGCCCGATACATTACAAGCAAATTTTAATGATTTCGCTGTGCTTGAGCAGATTACTTCAAAGACTGCAGGAGTTGTGATTGAATGCATTCAAGCAGGCAGTGGCTATATTCCAGCGGATCCCGCGTGGATTAAAGCAGTTCGCGCCCGTTGCAGAGAAGTCGGCGCCTTGATGATTTTGGATGAGATTCAAACCGGTATGGGAAGAACTGGGCCATGGTTTGCGCACTTGGACTATGGCTTCTGTCCAGATATAATGTGTTTGGCGAAAGCCTACGGCGGCGGTTTACCTCTGGGCGCTTTTGTAGCTCCTGAACACATTATGAACGTCATCCAAGCTGATCCAATCCTCGGACACATAACCACCTTCGGCGGTAACCCTGTGAGCTGTGCAGCTTCATTAGGCGTTTTTGAGGCGCTTGAATCTTCCCCTGAACTCATGGCAGATATCCCGGACAAGGCGCAGCACATTCGAGATACACTCGTTCATCCAAGTATTGAAAGAATCAGCGGTAAGGGACTCATGTACTGCCTATGGCTCAAGCCTGAAATAGACGGTTTTGCCCTCATCGCTCGCCTAGAAGAAGAAGGGTTGATTACCAACAGTTTCTTGTTCGCGGAAAACGCCATACGTATCACACCACCGCTTACCATTACTAATGAAGAGCTTGATAAAGGATTGAAGCTCATTCTTCGTGTCATCGAGGAATTGACGGTCTAAATCAAATCTTTGTAGGGCCAATTGGGCACTCACGTTTTTCCCTTAAATTACCGCTCTGTAACACGCTAACACTCTAAACATGACCCGTAAAGTCAAATTAAGCTTTACGCAGATTTTGAATATGAACGTCGGGTTCTTCGGCATTCAGTACAGCTTCGGTCTGCAACAAAGCGCAGTCAACCCTATTTACGATTTTCTCGGTGCCAGTCCGCATGAAATTCCATTGTTGAATCTAGCCGGTCCCATGACCGGACTTATCGTACAACCAATAATTGGTGCTATGAGCGACAAGACTTGGTCGCCAAAGTGGGGACGTAGAAAGCCGTACTTCCTAGTTGGCGCCCTACTCTGTTCCCTAGCGCTTTTCATCTATCCATTTAGTTCGTCCCTATGGATGGCAGCAGGGCTTCTGTGGATATTAGACGCAGGAAACAATACTGCTATGGAGCCTTACAGAGCCTTCATTGCAGATACCCTCGATGAAGAACAGCAGCCTCTGGGTTTTCAAATGCAAAGCTTTTTCACAGGGCTTGGCCAAACCCTGGCTAACCTCAGCCTGTTCATCTTCCCTATGATCTTTGTGGGGATGACCGGCAAACTCCCGACGTGGGTATTTGCCTCCTTCTTCCTAGGCGCCATTATGTCTATTGGAACCATCTGGTGGAGCATGCGAAAAACCGAAGAAGTACCACCAACAGACGAAGAAATCGAAAAAATGAAATCCGAGCCACTCAATGTACTTTCCCCGTTCAAGGACATCATCAGCGCCATTGGTAGTATGCCTAAGGTCATGCGGCAACTGGCGGCGGTCTACCTATTTCAGTGGTATGCGCTATTCTGCTATTGGCAAAACAGCTCGAAAAGTGTTGCATTAAGTGTTTGGGGAGCTACACCAGCGGATAATCCCGAGGCCTACGGTGAGGCTGTGAGTTGGACAGGATTGGTCAACGGTTGGTACAATATTGTCACCTTCCTGACGGCCTTCTTATTGGTCCGATTCGCCAAAAAACACGGGGCCAAGATGGTGCATTTCACCTGCCTTCTTCTCGCAGCAGCAGGATTTTTGGCCTTCCCACATATTGCTAATAAAACGATGCTGTTTGTTGCTATTACAGGATTCGGTATTGGTTGGGCCTCCATGATGGGTATACCTTATCTAATGGTAGTGAATAACATTCCAAAGGAGCGCTATGGCGTGTATATGGGTGTGATCAATATGATGATTGTCATCCCGATGATCTTCCAAAACTTGAGCTTCGGATACATCCTAAAGAATTACCTGGGTAATGACCCAAGACAAGCCATCACCTTTGCCGGTGTTCTTCTCATCATTAGTGCACTACTGACGTTGCGTATACGAACAGGAAAGACGCAAGGGTAAACGAAATTTATTGCATTAAAAAGGCGCCCTTCGGGCGCCTTTTTTTGGTCTATATGTTTCTACTCTTTGATAAACTTAAGGGTCCTTCCATCCTGCAGTCTCAATACGTACATGCCTCTGGCAAAACTGGAAATATCGATCATGGATTGAACACTTTGGAAGGTGCCGCGAGCAATGAGCTTCCCAGAGATATCGAGTACCTCGTAATTCATGGTACCGCTCATCTGATCCAAGGAAATTTGAAGGGCAGTGCTTGCTGGAATTGGACGAAGATAAATACCCGTCTCATATTCCGGAACATCCACGTAGTAATACTTACACGCCGAGGTGTCTGAACAATAACCTGGCTTCACAATAATCGCAGCATAATATCCTGTATCAGGAGCCTGCAAAAACTCATTGCCCGGGTTGAGCGTATCCGCGCCCATAGTGGTATCCACAAAAGCACCGGTATTACAATTGAACCAGTAATAGGTGGCGCCTATATCTGTACCAACATACATGCTAGCATCGACAATTGGTGCGAGCCATATAGAACTTGTATCTACCGTTGGCAAGTACTCTACCCTACCGGTGACCGTAGAATCACAGCCTAATGCTGTCAACCCATTGTATACTACCGAGCCTGTATCCGTGCGCCACGCGTCTAAATAGAATACACTGTCTCCAGCACAGAGTCCTGTAGCAGCTATGGTATTACTTACCGTGGCATTTACAAGAACTTCTTGAGCGACGATGGAATCACAACCGGCTGGAGTCGACAACGAATCATACAACGTTATTGCCGTCGAAACCCAGTTTCCGAAGATTTGAACGCTGTCTCCTTGGCATATACTCAGTGATGGTAATGTATTTACTACCGCAGGGGTATACTGAACGCTTTGTTCAAGAACAGAATCACAACCTATGGGAGTGATTAGGGTATCTGAGTACGTACCTGGCTGACTGATCCACTGGCCAAAGATTTGCACGGAATCCCCTGGACAAATGCTCTGGGTAGTTAATGTCGTTGTTGCAATATTGCACTGATTGACTAAGTTTATAGAACCGAATCCTCTATTAGAATTGCCGTGATTACTAAAAGATGTGCCTCCCTTCGCCCAGATTAAAGAAATAGACCCACCGTTGGAAGGAAAGGTATAATGGTTCGTTGAAGCTCCTGAACGTGCTCTTTTAATATATGCCGTTCGCGTTCCACTTGACGTAATGGCGCTATAGGAGATTGACGAAGCCAATGCGGAACCGCCGTTCCATTGACCCAGTTTTCGCTCTTGTACTGTACCGTTGGAATTCACGAGCATAATGTAGGTACCGTTCATCCCAGTCGCATCGAAGCCCACTGCAAAATATCCCGATGCTGGACCGTTGATTTCTATATCGACGGAGTCCGTGTTCGTATTCATAGTAACATCCAAAGTGATGGTTGATCCTAAAGAGGTGGATCCCTGGTATATCTGTGCATGCATGGTCATTCCAAGCAAAAAGGAAAAAGTGAGATAGAGGTTTTTCATGATCAATTGATATCTACTAAAATAAAAAACCCTCGGCGGGTGCCGAGGGTTCATATAAAATCTTAAAATTTCATTTAAGCTTCACCTGTAGGACCACCGAAGTTCAATGGTACCTGCGGCGGTTCGTGCGTCTGAACATTCCCGAAGTTCTGTTCGTAGCGACTTACATTGTCGTTCAAAGCACCTAGCAAACGCTTGGCATGCTCTGGAGTTAAAACGACTCTGGACTTAACTTTCGCCTTTGGTACACCCGGCATCATCTGAATGAAATCCAAAACAAACTCTGTTGGGCTGTGATTAATAGCGACTAAGTTGCTGTACACCCCTTGTGCCATTTCTTCGCTTAACTCAATATTGATTTGTCCTTCTTTCTTATCATCCATGATTACCTACTTAAATCTATTCTACGTCTACGCTTAGCGTTTCTTGCATCTGCTCGTACTCTTCTTTCGAACCTACCAACGTTGAGCGGTATTTCTTAAGACCAGTACCTGCAGGGATCAAGTGACCTACGATAACGTTCTCTTTCAAACCTTCTAGAGTATCCTCCTTCGCGTTTACAGCTGCTTCGTTCAATACTTTTGTTGTCTCCTGGAACGATGCCGCAGAGATGAACGATTTCGTCTGTAGAGACGCTCTAGTAATACCTTGAAGTACTGGCGCAGCCGTAGCAGGACGTGCATCACGTGCTGTTACAAGTGCCTTGTCTTCACGAGTCAAGATGCTGTTCTCGTCACGCAACTCACGAGAGCTGATGATTTGACCTACTTTCAAGTTCTCGCTTTCTCCAGCGTCCTCAACAACCTTCATTCCGAAGATGTTGTCGTTCTCCTCAATGAAATCTACTGCGTGTACTAGGTTTCCTTCCAAGAACAAGGTATCCCCTGTATCTTGAATTTTCACCTTACGCATCATCTGACGAACGATAACTTCGAAGTGCTTATCGTTGATTTTCACACCTTGAAGACGGTATACTTCCTGGATTTCGTTTACCAAGTACGACTGTACTGCAGTGGGACCTTTAATCGCTAGGATATCGTTTGGTGTAATTGCACCATCCGAAAGTGGTGTACCCGCTTTCACGAAGTCGTTCTCTTGAACGAGGATCTGCTTGCTCAAGTTGATCAAGTACTTCTTCACCTCGCCAGTACGGCTTTCGATGATGATCTCACGGTTACCACGCTTGATCTTACCGTAGCTCACGATACCGTCGATCGCAGCAACAACTGCTGGGTTCGATGGGTTACGAGCTTCGAACAATTCCGTTACACGTGGAAGACCACCGGTAATATCCCCTGCCTTCGCGCTCTTACGAGCGATCTTAACAAGAATCTTACCTGCAGGAATTTCCTCACCTTCTTCAACCATCAAATGTGCACCTA
>CBFHHP010000039.1:3077-16677 GCA_965655745.1 uncultured Schleiferiaceae bacterium | reverse complement strand
GTTGGCTTGTAGGGCGCTGAAGCTGTGGGCTTCGTGGCCTTGGAGGTTGGCTAGGGCGTAGATGCCGGAGGTCTCCATTTCGAAATTGGTGATGTGGAATTCGCCCAATTGTGTTTTGTAGAGGTTTTGTAGTGTTTCCTTGAAGGTGCTCTTTATCTGTATGGAGCGTCCTTGTGGGCCATAAAAGCCCGGGAGTGTGGCGGTGATGCCGTGCATCAGGCCTTCGAACTTTGGTGTTCTTGCCGACGGAACAGGGATGTAGGTCGGTTGGATCGGGGAGTTTGCTATTGGGATGGTTCTGAAGTTGTGTTCGTAGAAGGGTAGTAGGGCATCGAAGGCGAGGGCGCCGGTGCTGTGAAGCAAGGTGCCTACTGGTATAGATGGGTCGATGGCACCAGAGGTGCCTATTCTAATGATAGTCAGGGTTCTCTTTTCTGGATTTCTCGTTCTTGTATTTGGGTCAATGTTAACGGCGGCATCGAGCTCGTTGAGGACGATGTCTATATTGTCGGTGCCCATTCCAGTGGAGAGGACCAGTACTTCGTGGTTGTTTAAGGTGCCACGCGTGATGGTGAATTCGCGGCGGGTTTTGGTCCATAGAACAGTGTCGAAGTGCTGGGACACGGACGCAACTCGGTCTGGATCACCCACAGTGAAAATAAGGTTCGGGATGTCGGCGGCGACAAGCCCTAAGTGGTAGACGCTGCCGTCTGGATTGAGGATGAGTTCAGAAGGGGAGAATTGGTCCATGGAAAGTATCTTTGAAATCTCAAATTCAAGCACAAGTTCGTGAAAGCAGAAATCATTACCATCGGCGACGAGATATTAATTGGACAAATTGTTGACACCAATAGTGCGTGGTTGGGTACCGTTTTAAATGAAGAGGGTATCGAAGTGACGCGCATTAACAGCATCTCAGATACGCCGGAGGCCATTGTTGAGGCCGTTGAGGGATTGTATGCAGAGACTCAATTGGTGATTGTTACAGGCGGTTTAGGGCCGACTAAGGATGATCTGACCAAGCAGACGCTGGCGAAGTACTTTAATTCGGAGATGGTCTTTCGCGAGGATGTGTGGGAGCACATTGTGCAACTCTTTAAAGGGTTTGGTCGCGAGCCGGTAGAGCGCAATAAGCAACAGGCGTTGGTGCCTGAGGCTTGTGAGGTTTTATTCAACCACAAAGGGACTGCGCCGGGAATGCTCTTTAGAAAGGGCGATGTGCGCATAGTGAGCTTACCGGGAGTGCCTTATGAGATGAAGGCCTTGGTAAGTAATGAGCTCCTGCCATTGCTGCGTGAGGAGATTGATTACCAGATCGTACACAAGACTTTGTTTGTGGTGGGTGTGCCGGAGAGCGTGCTTGCCGATAAGATTGAGCCTTTTGAAGAAGAGTTCCCGGGATCTATTAAGCTGGCCTATTTGCCGAGACCGGGAATGGTGCGACTGCGCCTGACTTCGCGTGGAAAGCGTTCGGACGATTTGGAGGCAGATATAGCTGCGGCTGCGGCCGTGTTGCGTAAGGCCTTGGGCGATGATCTTATGGACGGTTCTTCAAAGCCGATCGAGCATTACGTAGGGAAGCTGTTGATGGATAAAGGATTGACCGTGGGTACAGCGGAGAGTTGTACTGGCGGTGGTATAGGTGCTGCACTGGTGAGCGTAAGTGGGTCGTCGGCCTATTTTGAAGGCTCTGTGGTGGCGTATTCCTACGACATCAAAGAAACCCTATTGGGGGTGGAGCACGATGTTATTGTGGAGCGTGGGGCTGTGAGTGAAGAAGTGGTGCGTCAGATGAGTGAAGGTGCAAGAAAGAAATTGGGCGTGGATTTCGCGGTGGCGGTTAGCGGTATTGCTGGTCCGGGCGGTGGAACGCCGGATAAACCAGTGGGAACGAGCTGGATTAGCATTGCTGGGCCAGAGCGTACCATTGCTGAAAAGTTTGTCTTTGGGAAGGTGCGCGAGCGCAATATTCAGAAGACTATATTTGCCGCTTTGAATTTGTTAGTAAAAGAAGTCGAAGATTATCCTGCATCATAGTTGTGGGAAAGAAAGAATTGACTTAGTTTTGCAAACCATTTTGGTAGAACCCAGAAAAGATAAAGATTATGTCACGTGTTTGTGATCTTACAGGAAAGAAAGCGATGACAGGAAACCACGTTTCCTTCTCAAATAAGAAGAACAAGCGCAAGTTCAACGCGAACTTGTTCACTAAGAAGTTCTACATCCCAGAAGAGGATCGTTGGGTAACTTTGAAAGTAGCTGCTTCTACATTGAAAACTATCAACAAAAAAGGTATCTCTGCTGTGCTCAAAGAAGCTGAAGCAAACGGATACGTTGTTAAATAAGAATAGGACATGGCCAAGAAAGGTAACCGCGTTCAAGTAATCCTAGAGTGTACAGAGCACAAAGACTCAGGTATGCCAGGTACTTCTCGTTACATTACAACTAAGAACAAGAAGAACACGCCAGATCGTATGGAGTTGAAGAAATACAACCCGATCTTGAAGCGTATGACTCTTCACAAAGAGATTAAATAAGATGGCAAAGAAAGTAGTAGCAACGCTTAAGACAGGTGACTCTAAGCAGTACACGAAAGTGATCAACATGGTAAAGAACGCGAAAGGTTCTTACTCTTTTGAAGAGCGTGTTGTCGGTAAGGACGAAGCGAAAGATTTTTTGAAATAAGATCCGTCTTTATTCACGATATTTGAACCACTCTAGTACTAGGGTGGTTTTTTTATTTTGAGCATAGGCATTATGAGCTTCTTTAAGAAATTTTTTACCAGCGAAAAGAAAGAGACCCTCGACAAGGGGTTGGACAAAACGCGCTCTTCCGTTTTTGAGAAGATTACGCGTGCTGTTGCTGGTAAGAGTAAACTTGACGACGATGTGCTCGATGAGATTGAAGAGGCCCTCATTACTTCAGACGTTGGTTTAGATACCACTGTGAAGATTATTGAAGCCTTGGAAGAGCGTGTTGCTCGAGACAAGGTGATGGGTGAAATAGAGATGATGGACATGTTGTATGCAATCATTTCTGAACTCATGCAACATACGGGCGGTGCTTGGGAAGACTTTGAGCTTCCAACGACCGACGGTCCGTACGTACTGATGGTTGTAGGGGTCAATGGGGTAGGAAAGACGACCACCATTGGTAAGTTGACCCACCAGTTCAAAGCCAAAGGATATAAAGTTGTGTTAGGCGCTGCGGATACCTTTAGAGCAGCGGCGATTGATCAGCTTGCTGTATGGGGAGAACGCAACGATGTGCCTGTGATTAAGCAAGAGATGGGCTCTGACCCGGCTTCAGTGGCTTATGACACCATACAACACGCCGTAAGTGCGGGAGCGGACCTGTGTATCATTGATACTGCGGGACGTCTGCACAACAAGAAGAATTTGATGAACGAGCTTTCCAAAGTGAAGCGCGTCATGCAAAAAGTAGTACCGGACGCACCGCACGAAGTATTGCTCGTACTCGACGGGTCAACCGGACAGAACGCCCTAAACCAAGCCAAAGCATTCTCTGAGGCTACACAGATTACCTCGTTGGCCGTTACTAAACTGGACGGTACCGCGAAGGGTGGTGTAGTGATTGGGATTGCTGATCAACTCAGTGTTCCTGTAAAATTCATAGGTGTCGGCGAAGGCATCGAAGACCTACAGTTGTTCAACCCGGAAGCCTTTGCTTCAAGCTTATTCCAGAAATAAATGCGTACACGCTCCACTCGTAAGAACAAGATCAATGTTGTGACCCTCGGGTGTTCGAAGAACATCTATGATAGTGAGGTATTGATGGGCCAGCTCAAAGCCAACGGCAAAGAGGTGGTGCACGAAGCACCGGAAGAGGATGAGAACAACATTGTAGTAATCAATACGTGTGGCTTTATCGATAATGCGAAAGAGGAGAGTGTCAATACCATCTTGCATTATGCAGAAAAGAAAGAACGTGGAGAGGTAGAGAAGGTATATGTAACGGGTTGTTTGTCTGAGCGTTACAAGCCAGACCTTGAAGAGCAGATTCCAGATGTAGATGCCTACTTCGGTACGCGTGATATGCCGCAATTGCTCAAGGTATTGGGTGCTGATTATAAGCATGAATTGGTAGGGGAGCGCATGACTACCACGCCTAAGCACTTCGCGTATTTGAAGATTGCTGAAGGGTGTGATCGCCCTTGTAGTTTCTGTGCCATCCCACTGATGCGCGGAAAACACAGAAGTACGCCGATAGAGGATTTGGTTACAGAGGCTGAAAAGCTGGCTGCAAAAGGAACCAAGGAGCTCATTCTCATCGCGCAAGATTTGACCTACTACGGTTTGGACCTGTACAAAGAGCGCAAGTTGGCAGATTTGCTGCGTGCCCTTGTAAAAGTGGAGGGCATCGAATGGATCCGTTTGCACTATTTGTTCCCTTCAGGGTTCCCTGAGGACGTCTTAGATGTGATTCGTGAGGAGCCGAAGGTGTGTAACTACATTGACATTCCACTGCAACACATAGCAGATCCTGTATTGAAGAGCATGCGCCGCGGTACGACCAAAGCGAAGACGGATGCTTTGCTGGATAAGATGCGCGAGAAGGTACCCGGCATTACTATTCGTACGACATTGATCGCGGGGTATCCTGGCGAGACGGAAGAAGACCACAGGGTGGTGCTTGATTGGGTGAAAGAACAGCGCTTTGATCGCTTGGGTGTCTTTGCATACAGCCACGAGGAAAATACGCACGCCTACAACCTTGAGGACGATGTACCTGCGGAAGTGAAACAGCAGCGCGTAGACGAGGTGATGGCTTTACAGATGGGTATCTCTAGAGCGCTTAACGAGCAAAAAATTGGTTTAGAATACCGAGTGTTGGTCGATCGTAAAGAAGGCAACTACTTCGTGGGCCGTACAGAGTTCGATTCTCCGGACGTAGACAACGAGGTGCTTATTCCTGCCGAGGATATCTACCTGAAGATTGGTGATTTCTGCCGGGTGAAGATTGTCGAGGCACACGATTACGATTTGATTGGTCAGGTTGTCGATTGATTTTTATCAGTTCCGATACAAAAGTCACGACCTCTTTTTTAGCCCTTCATCACTTTTGTAGTGCAATCAATGTACTACGCCATGAGTGTCGAAATTCTTGCCCGCATCCAATTTGCCTTTACGGTTGCTTTCCATTACATCTACCCGCCTCTGTCCATAGGATTGGGTCTATTGATGGTCATTTTCGAAGGCTCTTACCTACGAACGAAGAAGGAGGTTTATCATAAGCTGGCCCGATTCTGGACCAAAATCTTTGCGCTCACCTTCGGTATTGGCGTAGCCACAGGCATTGTGATGGAATTTGAATTTGGAACCAACTGGGCAGCCTATTCGCGTTTTGTGGGAGATATATTCGGCTCAGCGCTTGCCGCGGAGGGACTTTTTGCTTTCGCCTTGGAGAGCGGCTTCTTGGGCATCCTACTCTTCGGTTGGAACAGGGTGAGCAAGCGCATGCACTTTATTGCTACGCTTGGTGTGTGGCTGGGTTCTATGTTCTCAGCCGTATGGATCGTGGTGGCCAACTCTTGGCAGCAAACTCCTGCAGGCTACCATTTAGTGGGCGAGGGGATGAAGGTGCGCGCCGAGGTAACTGACTTCTGGGCCATGGTCTTTAATCCGTCTTCTGTAGACCGATTATCACATACTTGGATCGGTGCTTTTCTCGCGGGTGGATTCCTCATTATTTCTGTACACTCTTGGTACTTGCTTAAAGGCAAGCATATTGACATAAGTAAAACTGCCTTGAAGATTACGATGCCCTTCGTCGCAGTGGTGAGCTTAGCTCAGCTGGTTACAGGGCACCACAGTGCCGATGGCGTCGCGGAAAATCAACCGGCAAAATTGGCCGCGCTAGAAGGTCATTATGCAGATACAGCGGCAGCAGATATGTACATTATGGGCTGGGTAGACCAAGAAAACCAGGAGGTTACAGGTATTAAGGTGCCTGGCGGACTAAGCTTTCTGCTCAAATACGATTTCGATCACCCGGTGCCCGGTTTAAACGCCTTTCCAGAGGATGAACGTCCCAGCCAGGTAAATGCCGTATTCCAATTCTACCACCTTATGGTGGCCATAGGTATGGCTTTGATCGGACTGAGTCTTTTAGGGGTTTTCATGGTGTACCGTGGAACGCTTTGGAACAATAAACTCATTTTAAGAATTCTAGTGCTGAGTGCTATTTTACCGCAGCTAGCGAACCAATTCGGTTGGTTTGCTGCCGAAATGGGCCGTCAACCTTGGGTGGTTTATGGCCTGCTCCGTACCTCTGAAGCATTTTCGCTCGCCGTAAGTGCTCAGCAACTAGTATTCTCTTTGGTACTGTTTGCTGTGATCTATTCACTGCTATTCGCTTTGTTTATTTATCTCTTGAACAAGAAAATTGTGCACGGTCCGGACGAGACCACGTTGTTGGATTACCGCCCAAATCAAGCGGCCGCATCAAAAATCTACGAAGAAGCCTAGAGCTATGGATTATCAAGCTATATACACAGAGACCATCTTTGGATTAGATTACCCCACACTTTGGTTCTTAGTCATTGGGGGAGTATTCACTGGATATGCCATATTGGACGGCTTTGATCTGGGTGCAGGAGCCCTTCATTTATTCTTTAAAAAAGAAGAAAACCGACGTATTGCATTGAATGCTGTAGGCCCGGTGTGGGACGGCAATGAGGTTTGGTTAGTTATTGGTGGGGGAGCACTCTTTGCAGGTTTTCCCAATGTATATGCCTCCCTGTTTTCAGGGCTCTACGTGCCGTTCATGCTATTTGTAGCGCTACTCATTTTCCGTGCGGTAAGTATAGAATTCCGTTCAAAGGAAAAGATGTCCTGGTGGCGCAAGACTTGGGATACGACTTACACGGTAAGCTCAGCGGGTCTGGCCATTGCTTTAGGCGCAGTAATGGGCAATGTAATCCAAGGCATTCCTCTTAATGAGGCAAGCGATTACGTAGGCAATGGATGGGATTTTCTGAACCCGTACGCCATCATTGTTGGATTGACCACGTTGGCCCTTTTTATGATGCATGGCGCTCTGTATTTGGCCCTTAAAACAGAAGGAGCGATGCACGATTTTGTGGGGCTGTGGGTCAAGCGTAGCATCATTACCTTTATCATCCTTTTCTTAATGACCACCGGTTATACCATGCTCTTTGTTGACCATATGGTAGCTCGATTAAAGGAGGAGCCAGCCCTGCTTATTATCCCAGTTATTGCTATGCTTAGCATTGCCAATATTCCGCGTTTAACGGAGCAGCGCAAATACACGCAGGCATTCATTTTTAGTTCCATTACAGTCAGCATGCTCTTTGTTCTAAGCGCCATAGGTTTGTACCCGACACTATTACGTAGCACGGTAGACCCAGCCTACTCTCTGGATGTATATAACAGTGCTGCGAGCCAGAAAACCTTAGGCATTATGTTGCTCATGGCGAGCGTAGGTGCCCCGCTAGTTGGGTTGTACACATTTATTGTGTACAGATCCTTCCGAGGCAAAGTGAAAATAGACGAACACTCGTACTAGAAGCGTTATCTTTGCACTATGTGCAAGGGTAAGATTTCCGGTCCAATTTTCCTTCTCCTCCTGCTCCCTTTTGGGGTGCTGGCAGAGGTTGCTGTGGATACAACAGAAATTTCTATTGGGGCTACTACATGGTCTTTGAGAGGAGAGGCGGGTAGCTTTGCACCGGCGGGTTGGAGCCACGATGAGGTTCCCGCGCTGACGCGTGTTCAAGCCGTTCGTATGCAACTTGAAGTGAATACTTTGGTTGATGAACGTTTTGATCCGGTCAAGGGTAAGAATGCGGCAGTTAAATTCTATGCTTCAGAGGCAGAACTCTTCAAGGCAGATGCTTTAGTTATCGAAAGCGGAGCTGTGCTCTTAGAAGATTTAGCGCAGGCTGCTCATATGCCATTGCGCGTCATTGAAGAGAACAACCCACATCTGCTCCGTGATGTACTGCCAAAGGGGGTAAGCATCTACGGATTGGGCATTGCACTGAAGGCTGTGGATGCATTGGCCATGGTGGAGCGTCAAGAATCTTATACAGAGAATCTTAAGACCCAATACGAGAAAAGACGCAAGCAGGTGCTCAGCTTTATGCCGGACCCGACAACACACAGCGCATCGATCTACGTGGTGCGCAGCGGCGATTACTTGGGACGTATATCATCGAGAACGGGAGCGAGAGTGAGCGATATCCGTAAATGGAACAAACTCAAAGGAAATACTATCTATCCAGGTCAGAAACTTACCGTTTGGATGCCTAAAGGCAAGGAAATACAACAAGAGAAGGTAGCGGTGGCGTCGAAGAATAAAGAGAAAAAAGAATTGGCCACGGCATCTACTTCAGACAGTTCGTTTTTAACCTATGAAGTCAAACCGGGCGATACCCTGTGGAGTATTGCACAAAAGTTCCCGGGAGTGAGCGCAGATAATTTGAAGAGCTACAACAAGATGGATGCGCTCATCAAGGCCGGGGAAAAGCTCAAGATCCCGACACAGATGATTACAGATTATTCACCTGAGAAATACCCTGGGGCGCAATAATCGATGAATAAGCCAGGACAGTTTTTTGCATTTCTATTGGTGTTGGCACTCGTAGTGAGTGCGCTCAGCTTGCTCATTGGCGGCCGTTCTGTGGTACTGGGAGATGCAGAGCTAAGCTATTACAGCCCCTCCGAGCTATTAGGACCGTTTTGGAGCGGCACAGATTCTATGGTGGTTGAGGTTAAAGAAAACGAAGCGTTAGAAGCTTTGATTAATGAGGTGGATTCTATTTCAGAATTTCCTGTAGATAGTGCGTCAACTCAGGTAGTGCCTCCGACCAACCTTGTGGTGAAGAAAGCAGCATCGCGCGATACGACTGTTCAGGTGGCAGATGTTTTGACCTTTGCGCCCTTCTTTGATGCGTTAGCAGCGCTAAAGGGGAGCAGTACAGAAAATGTACGTGTCTTGCACTTTGGCGACTCCCAATTAGAAGGAGACCGCATCACCATGCAGCTTCGGGATGCCTACCAGCGTCGTTACGGCGGTACAGGGTTCGGCTATGTGGCATTAGAGCCTTTAGTGGCGCCGTCTTCCTTGGCATTTAATAATTCGGAAGGATTCATTCGTAAAACGGTCTTTGGTCGCAGAGACACCGCCTTTAAGGACATGAAATACGGCCATCTAGGCTCGTTCACCCTGCTCGCTCAGAAAGACAGTACTTCTTATGATGGACGCGTTTCTTTTGCAAAGCGTAAATGGGGATACAGCCGTGCGAGGAACTTTACCACAGCAAAAATTCATTTGGAGGGTGTCGCACCTACCAAGGCAGAGATATTGGTGGCCGATACACTGTTTTCTACTAGAGTCTTTCCTGAAGGGGAGTGGACCTTGGCGTTAGACGTTCCTACTACCGACGAGTTTGAATTGCGCTTGACGGCTTCAGCACCTTCGCGTATTTACGGAATTAGTTTTGAGAGCCCGTACGGCTTCCACGCAGACAATGTAGCCATGCGTGGAGCTTCCGGGATGATCTTCTCGAAAATGAACGACGAACAGTTTTCGGCGAGCTTGAAGCGTGAGGGGTATGACCTGATCATCCTTCAGTTTGGTGGTAATGCAGTGCCGTACCTCAAAAATGAAGCCCATGCAGGTCGCTTTGCACGTGCCTTAGGTCGTCAGCTTAGTCATCTGCAGCGCTTGTACCCAGAGGCAGCGTTCCTATTCATAGGTCCGTCCGATATGGCACGCAAGGAAGGCTTGGAGATGAAGTCCTACCCATTGATTGCGTCGCTAAAGGAGCAGCTTCGCAGTGAGGTGATGCGCAGAGGTGCCGGATATTGGGATCTGTACGACGTGATGGGCGGAAAAGGTTCTATGGTAGCCTGGGTAGAAGGTGATCCAGCGCTGGCTGTGAAAGACTACATCCACTTCACACCAAAAGGAGCCTCTAAGGTGGGCAATGCCTTGGTGGAAGCGTTAAAGGAATTGGAACAAGAATATGCTGCAGTGCAGGCAGAGATTGCGGCGGAGCAGCAACGTGTTGAAGATAGCATAGCAACCTTTAAAATGAGCCAGGGTACTGGTGTTACGCCATGATGAAGCGGTTCTTCATATTCCTTTGTTTTGGGGCGTTGAGCCTCAGTGCACAAGACCATGTGGAGGCCTTGGCGTTGAAGTATCCGTTCTTGGATACAGCGAAAAACCACATTCAGTACTACGGAAATGAAGATGCTCTAGAAGGATTCTTCACCAAGCTCGACAAGGCCATCTTCGAATACGAAGGGAAAGTCAATGTCGTGCACATGGGCGGCTCCCACGTGCAAGGCGGTACATTGAGCCATACCATGCGGATGAATCTGGGCCAGCTGGCACCGGAGCTCAACGTGGAACGTGGGTTCTTCTTCCCGCATCGCTTGGCCAATACCAACATGCCGCGCAACATTTACATCAATAAGATAGGTAAATGGGAAGGGTGTAGAAACAGCATTCCGAAGAACAACTGTCCGTGGGGTTTCTCCGGTATTGATGCCATCACTTACGATAAGGACGCGGGGTTTGTGCTTCAAAGCTTTGTCGATGGCGAGAAGGCGTACAAGTTCAACGAGCTTCGCATCTTCGAACACATGGCATCAAACACGATGCAGCCGTTTAGCGACCCTGCACCGGACAGTGTGGTCGTAGATACCGTCGCAGGGGTTCGTCGCTGGTTCTTCAACGAGATGATTGATAGTATTGCCGTTCACTTCGATAGCGTACAAGGCGATCCGTCCTACATTCTTCAGGGGTTACAGATGGTGCGTCCTGAGAGTGGATTGGTTTACCATGCCGTGGGCGTAAATGGTGCGGCAACTAAGAGCTTTTTGCGCAGTGAGAACTTCGTCGAGCAAGGAAAGTACGTAGCGCCCGATTTGGTCATCTTCGGCCTGGGGATTAACGATGCCTACAAGCCAGACAATGCGTGGTTCCCGGAGGAGTATGGGGCACGCTACGATACGTTGGTGGGCTGGTTCCGTGAGATCAACCCCGAGTGTGAGTTTATCTTCATGACCAACAACGATAGCTATTACCGCAGACGCATACCCAACGAGCATGGTTTGGATGTGGTAGCACAAATGAAGCTGCTTAGTGAGCGCCACGACGCTGCCCTGTGGGATTTGTTTGGCGTCATGGGCGGATTGAACTCGGTGGCGATTTGGGAGGAAAATAGATTGGCAAAATCGGACAAGATTCATTTTACCAATGCCGGATATAGTTTGAATTCTGACCTGCTCTTCTGGGCACTATGGGAAGAATATGAGAAACATTTAAAAGCCTTGGGACAATGATAAGTTGGGACTTGGTACAAGGTTGGTTGACCTACGAGGCAAACAGTCCGCTGCTGTTCACGCAGAAGTACTTCTGGATCTTCTTTGGTCTAGTGATGGGCGGCTATTCGTTGGTATATAAGAACACCGCGCGCCGAAACATCTACTTGTTCTTGGTGAGTTTATTTTTCTACTACAAAACCAGCGGTTTCTACTTCTTTATCCTGCTGTTCTCTACCGTGGTGGATTACTTCATCGGTCGATCGATCTACGCCAACAAGGTAAAATGGCAGCGCCAGACCTTAGTAGCCCTCTCTGTTGTGGTAAACCTCTTGGTCTTGGGCTATTTCAAATATGCCTACTTCGTGGCCGATTTTATTTACGACCTCACAGGCATCGAGATCGCCGTACAAAACACTTTCGCGCTGTGGACCAACCAGGCGTTGGGAACCAACTTCATCTTTGAAAAGATCCTTCTGCCTGTCGGAATCAGCTTCTTCACCTTCCAGACGATCAGCTACAGTGTGGACATCTACCGCGGTCACATCAAGCCCGTTAAGAACATTTTGGACTTTGGCTTTTACGTGAGTTTCTTCCCACAACTGGTGGCTGGGCCTATTGTCCGTGCCTCTGAATTTATCCCGCAGTTGTACGAGCCGTACAAGGTCACCAAAGAGCAAGCCGGTCTCGGCATCTTCTGGATCCTCAACGGTCTTTTGAAAAAGCTTTTCCTGGCCGATTACCTAGCTGTTCAGTTCATCGACCGCGTCTTTGACAACCCACAGCTCTACAGCGGATTTGAGACCCTTAGTGCCCTCTTTGGGTATTCGATGCAGGTGTATGCAGATTTCTCGGGCTATACGGATGTGGCCATAGGTATTGCAATGCTCCTCGGGTTCACTTTGCCCAAGAACTTTAACAGCCCTTACAAGGCATCCTCCGTGGCAGATTTCTGGCGCCGCTGGCACCTGTCGTTGTCAACGTGGTTGCGCGACTACCTGTACATCCCGCTGGGTGGTAATAGAGAAGGCTCGATTGCTTCCTACACCATTGTATTTATCTTCTTTGTATTCATTGCCTTAATAGTGGGCAATCCTTGGTTGACGCTCGGATTGGGCGCCATTTTCGGCCTCGGCTTCATTGCCATGCGCAAGAGTGCAGTCGCAGCACGCTGGGTAAATACAAATATCAACTTAATGCTGACCATGGTGCTGGGCGGTTTATGGCACGGCTCGTCGTGGAACTTTGTGACCTGGGGAACCTTGAATGGGGTAGGTCTTGTGGTGTACAAAAACTGGAAGAAGATCAGCCCTTGGGCCGACCGCAGTAAATGGTACAACCGGGCGATTGGGTTGGCGCTGACCCTCATCTTTATCACCTTTACTAGAGCATGGTTCCGTTCCCCGACTTGGGACGGTGCTATTGCCATCCTTAATAAGATTCCAACCGACTTTGGATGGTCTACGGTGGGAGAGGTGATTGCTTCAAATTACAAGTACTACCTCGTCCTCGTGGGCGGGTACTTGATACATTGGGTACCGTCGAAATACAAGGGCCAGCTACGCACTTGGGTAAGCCAAAGTTCACCGTACGTGCTCTTTCTCCTTGCATTGGCCTCTTCGCTGGTTATTTACCAGATATTGAGTGCTGAGGTTCAGCCGTTTATCTACTTTGCTTTTTAGGGTTCTGTCGCTATCTTGAGGGAAACACCTAAAACACCATGTCAAAGAAGGTTTTACTTCCTGGATTTATTGTTGTTGTAGTCTTTGTAGCAGTGCTGCTGCGTAGTTTACAGGAACGATCAGGTGAATTTGTAGGGCCTGTAATGGTGCCGCTTTATGTTGGCGCTGAGGATTTGAGCCTGCGCGGTTTGCATGCTACCGATGATACCGTGGTCGTAGTGGGTGGGAATAAAGGTGTGTTTGGATTTTCTTTGGATGCAGGTTTGCACTGGAGCTTTTCACAGCTCCCTGATGCCCCCGGGAGCCAATTCCGCTCCGTTTGGGCACACAATGACCATACCTTCTTGGCCGTAAGCGCTGGAGCGCCGAGCTATGTGTACTACTCAGAGGATCGTGGGCAGAGCTGGCTGCGTACGTTTGAGGATACTGCTCAGGCGACCTTCTTGGACGGTATTGCCTTTGTAAACGACAGTATTGGATTTATCTACGGAGACCCTGTTGATGGGAGGTTCAAGCTGTTGCGTACTGAGGATGGCGGAAGAAGTTGGACAGAAATCGAGGGTCCTGAAGCCATTGATGGAGAGGCCAGCTTTGCAGCG
>CBFHHP010000039.1:0-2978 GCA_965655745.1 uncultured Schleiferiaceae bacterium | reverse complement strand
CGTACTGAGGATGGCGGAAGAAGTTGGACAGAAATCGAGGGTCCTGAAGCCATTGATGGAGAGGCCAGCTTTGCAGCTAGCGGATCCGCTATTGCCGTTGGAAATAACATCATGTCCATCGTAACCGGTGGTACCGTGAGTCGCTTGCACGTCACTATGGATCTGCGCGATGGATTGGGCTGGGCGGCGTCGCCTATTGAATTGGCCCAAGGACTTCCGTCTCAAGGGGCCTTTGCCCACTACTGGGACAAGGAGAAGCTCTACATTGTTGGCGGCGACTACATGGAAGAGGAAAACACCTTTGGAACGGCGTTGGTGGCCGATTTGATGACGGGCCAAGACGACACCGAAACCATGGAGAAGTTGGCAAGCTTGCCGTATACCTCGGACGTTAGTGGGGATGGGGAATACTTGTACTTCACAGGGACCACTGGAGTGCGCTATTTAGACAGTGCCCTGCACGTGATGGATACCACTGCGATGCATGCGCTTGTGAATAGCGGGAAATATGTGTTTGCCAGCGGACCGGAAGGTAGAATTGGCTGCATCTTTAAAGGAACCGTTGCCGAGCTCAATGACCTTGTAGACCGTATAGAAACTGCACGTAAGCAATAAACACTAAGGACCTTTAATCCGTTAAATAGAAAATGAACGCAACACCCAAACAATACGCAAAAGTCGCTACCGCCCTCGGTTTTTCGCCGATGGCCAAGGCCAACCTCGCTGAGGTGCACCGAATTGCGACGCGGTTTGGTGCGCAGATGTTTGTCTTTCACGTAGGGAAGTGGACAGAAAAGAGTCAGAAGACCTATGACAGCTTTTTATCCGATCTAGGCATCGACCCTGCGACTATAGTTTTTAAGAGCAAGGAAGGGGACCCCAAGGTGGAGCTGCTATCGCTGTGTAGCGAGAACGATATCGATTTATTGGCACTCGGTGCCTTGATGCGTGAGAACATGTTCAAGGTGTTCAGCGCGAGTATTGCCCGAGATGTGTGTCGTAAGGCAAAGGTGAGCTTGCTTTTATTGACACACAGTTCTATCATGGAGGAGCCTTGTGAACGCATCGTAGTGAATGGGCTCAATCACCCGAAAACGCCAGATACCATCGCCACAGCGGTATGGGCTGGGAACAAATTGGGCTCCAAAGACCTCATTGTTGTGGATGAGCTCAACGAGAAGTCGATTGCACGCGCAGACGACGACATGAGTACGCTGCAACGTTTACGCCAGAGTAGACAGCTGGAGAAGCAAGAGCACAACCGAATAGAGGAAGTTCTGGACCTTTGTACTGGCGGCTGTACCATGGACATTACGGAACAGCACGTATTTGGTAAGAAGGGCTATACCATTGCCCACTATGCCAAAGCAAAGCGTGCCGATTTATTGGTGGTCAATTCCCCAGATACCAAACTGGGTTTCTTAGACCGCATTTTCAAGCACGACCTAGAGTATATCCTTTCGGACCTCCCGACGGATGTGTTGATCGTACACACCACTAAAGAACTCGCCCGTGCATAAGCCCAAGAATGGATTTAAGGGCTTTGTTGAGAATTGGCAATCAGATTTGAAGGCCGGTTTTGTCGTGTCTTTGGTGGCCTTGCCTATATCCATTGCACTGTCCCTTGCCTCGGGCGCGCCAGCCATCGCTGGACTCATTGCAGCGGTCATTGGCGGTATACTTGTGGCCCATTTGGGCGGCTCGTACGTCACCATCACCGGACCAGGGAACGGTCTAGCTGTGGTAACACTGGCTGCTATCACTACCCTTGGTGGTGGAGATATGCTCGCCGGCTATTACATGGCCTTGGGCGCCATTGTGGTGAGCGGTATTCTATTGTTCATCCTTGGAACGGTACGACTGGGCGTCTTGGCCGACCTCTTTCCAACCTCGGCGGTACAAGGCATGCTGGCAGCCATCGGTATAATCATCCTTGCCAAGCAGAGCCATGTAATGATTGGTACGCTCAATCCAGAGAGCGCTTCACCCATACCTTTGCTCGTAGAATTTTTCAGTTCGCTGCAAGATTTGCTGTGGGCAGATACCGCGCACCTGCGCTCCGCCATTGTAGGCATCGGCAGCTTGTTGTTCCTCATCGGCTTCTCACAAATTCGTGCGCGTTGGATGCACGCTATACCAGCACCGCTGTGGGTGGTTGTGCTGGCAGTCCTTACACAAATCATAGGCACCAACGTAACAGGCGAAAGTTTCTTTGGTCCTAAATACCTTGTAAACATCCCGGCCGATTGGTTGAGCGCATGGCGCCTTCCGGATTTCTCGGGCATTCAATCGGGTGCTTTTTGGGGTGCCGCGATCTCTTTGACTTTCATCGCATCCATCGAATCATTGCTTTCCATCAAAGGCATGGACCGATTGGACCCGTACAAGCGCAAATCCAATGTTAACAAAGACCTGCGTGCCTTGGGTATCGCCACGGCTGTTTCAGGCATGCTTGGAGGCCTGAGCGTAGTGACCGTGATTGCGCGCAGTTCGGTCAACGTGAGCAACGGCGCAAAAACGCGTTCGGCCAACTTCTTCCACGGTGCACTCATCTTAGTATTCGTGCTCTTCCTTCGAGAAGTCCTTACTCAAATTCCACTGCCTGCGTTAGCGGCCATTCTAGTGTTCACTGGATACAAGCTTTTAAACCCGAGCCAATTCAGGAAGATTGCCCAAATCGGTCTTGAACAGCTCTTCTTATTCTTCTTCACCCTGTTCGCCACCCTCGTTTATGGCCTAATTATGGGTATAGTTCTAGGCATGGCAGCCACCCTCGTCATCCAGGTAATCATTACCGGATCGGGAGCTGATATAGTGCGCTACTTCAACAGGCCCAACACACTGCTCTTTGAAGAGGAGGAGAACAAGTACATCCTCAACATCAATTACTTCGCAAACTTCCTGAACTACCCGCGACTTAAGAGCAAGCTGGACAGCATCCCTACTTCTGCGGAAGTCATTGCCGATTTCTCCAGCAC
>CBFHHP010000038.1:3718-17056 GCA_965655745.1 uncultured Schleiferiaceae bacterium | reverse complement strand
ACCATGCAGCAGTACTGCACAAACAAGAAGTAGTTTACCAATCTTTTTCACCGCTCTTCTTCTTTCCTTTGGCCTTTTTCGCCGTTACTTTTTCTGCCGTTTTCTCTTCAGCACGTTGGATAGCCTCGAGCAATCCTTTGATTTCCTCCGGCGTCATTTTGGCTGTGCTTTCTCCGCTTTGCTGCGGCTCATTTTTATCACTGTTCTGATCATCCTTGGGATCACCTTGCTCGTTTTCTTGTTCGTCGCGATTTTCATCACCGCTGTCACCGCTCTGATCCTGCTGATCTTCCTTCTCTTTGGAATTTTCATCTTCAGGATTTTTCTCTTGGGGATCGTCTTTGTCCGATTTTGGCGGCTCCTTATCCTCCTTATTCTCCTGCTCTTGCTGGTTTTCGTCCTCTTGGTTTTGTTCATTCTGCTGCTGTTGTTGCAGCTTCTCATAGGCGCGGTTAAAGTTGTATTGCGCGTCTTTTCTCTGTGGGTTTTTAACAAGACTTTCCTTGTAGTAGTTTAAAGCCTCTTCGTAACGCTGCGCATCGTACGCTGCGTCACCAAGGTTGTATAAGGCATCGCTGATTTCATCATTAGTTTCTGCTTTGCTCAGACTTTCTTTCAAGGCACTTTCACCTTGCTCGGCCATTCCTGCTTCAAGCAGTGTTGAACCTAAATTGTACCAGCCTTCGTAACCTTCGGGATTCATTTGAACCGCCGATAGTAGCGATTCAGCTGCACCCTGAAGATTGCCTTCTTCTTGAAGCACTTTTCCTCGGTTAACGGCTTGATCGTATTCCCATGCAGTTCCCTCTTGAGGGAGTGTTGAAAGTGTGGAATCTGCATTCTGCCCCCACGCCACCTGGCTGCATAATAACAACAGTATAAGCGGGCCATAAGTGAAAGGAGAACCTATTTTAGTAGGTAGCATCAAGTACAGTAGGAGAAAGAATAAAGCTGGAAGTAAGAACCACTGAAACTGCGGCTCGTAGTCGATCGCGATTTCTTCGCTAATATCTGCTTTCTGCCCACTTTCGATAAATTCCTGAATGCCGTTTAGGGCTTGTTCGGTACGGTTGCCATCGAGGTATGTCGCACCGAGGTCGTTTATAAGTTCTGTCAGTACCTTTTCGTCCCTTTTGGTAATGACCACCTCCCCGTTTCTATCCTTTTTATACGTTGTTCCTCGCGTACTTTTCTTCAAAGGAATAGGTCCCCCGCTTTGTGTACCGAGGCCTACCATTAGAATGTTGATTGGGAAATCAGGCAGTTCCAAGCCACTGAGGGCCTCGTGGTCTTCACCGTCGGTAAAGACAATGATAAACCTACCTGCCGGTGAGGCAAGGTTGAAGTAGCTTGAACCGTACTCCAATGCAGCAGCGAGGTTCGTCCCTTGGGAAGGTACTGCATCCGGGTCGGCTGCATTCAGCGCCATTTTAGCAGCGACATAATCTGTGGTTATGGGCAGTGCAGGGTAGGCACTACCGGCATAGGCGACAATACCTACACGATCTCCACTTAACATTTCAAGCGAGCGGGATATCAGCAGCTTGGCTTTGTCCAGCCTTGACGGGGCGATGTCCTCTGCAAGCATCGAGCGGCTAACATCGAGCGCAAAGATGACATCTGTTCCTTTTCGATTGACTTTTTGCTTTTGACCGCCCATCTGCAGGTTGGCCAAGCTCAGCCCTAAAAATAGCAAGGCTAAGGCGAGCAATGCATGACGGGTGAAGAATCGAATACTGCCGAAACGCTTTCTTTCTTGCTTGAAATCTAAACCGAGCTTAATCCAAGCACTTTTACGCCACCTGTGGAACACGACTGCGGCGAGGAGCACCGCAAAAAACAAGACGGGTCCTAGCCAGAGAAGTTCGGGATGTTGCCATTTAAAAACCATTTAGAAAGCGGATTTTAGAAGTACAAAATTCAACAATAACTCTAGGCCAATTAAAATCAGTGCAAGCCAAACGAATCTGCTGTAATGCTCGGTGTATCGGTAAAATTGGAACCCTTCAATCTCGCTTTTTTCCAAGCTGTCGATCAAATCGTAAATGTTCTCTAGGCTTTCGCGGTCGGTGGCGCGGAAATATTGCCCTCCTGTAATAGAAGCAATCCTCTCTAGTAGATCTTCGTCAATGGTTACTTGTTGCGGACGGTAGATAATTTCTTTGGTCAGGGGATCAATAGCCACTGGCATTGAAGCGACGCCGTTCGTGCCCAGTCCAATGGTATACACCTTGATTCCGAGACTGGCGCAGAGCTCTCCGGCCTGAATAGGATCTACCAAACCGGCGTTATTTTCTCCATCGGTAAGAAGGATGATGACCTTGCTTTTTGCGGTGCTTTCGGCCAATCTATTGGCAGCAGTGCTTAATCCCATACCGATGGCGGTACCGCCGTCGAGCATGTCGTATTTCAAGGCTCTGATCTGCTCATTGAGCAAGCTGTGATCTGTGGTTAGCGGGACAGGACTGTAGGCTTCGCCTGCATAAATGACCAGTCCAATGCGGTCGACATTTCGCCTGCTGACAAAATCGGTGGCGACATCCTTCAAAGCTTCTAGACGATTAGGCTTCAGGTCTTTTGCAAGCATAGATGCACTAATGTCTAACGAGAGCATCATATCCACCCCAAGATTTTGCGAAGGCTGTTGGATGATTTCCGAGCTCTGAGGGCGTGCCATAGCAACACACAGTGCACCGAGGGCCACCCAAGAGAGCAAGGCAGTAAAATTCTTTACAGGTCCGGCCAGAGGCTGTTGAAGACCGTCGAGCAACGAGAAGGTGAACTGCCCAAAACGCTTTGCACGCAGAAGGCCCATTCCTAAAGCAGCCAATGGAATGAGGGCAAGACCCGCGAGCCAAAGCGGCTCGTTGAATTCCCAATTACTCCAATCCATCGTTCTCCTCCTTAGGTTTAAAATCCAATACCAGTTGCTCGGCGCGTTGCAAGCAATCGAGGTGTTCTCCAACAGTGGTTTGACCCTTAGCGAACTTCACAAAGTCCGCGCGCGTCATAATAAATTCGAACCGCTCTACATCTTCACTCGTCCATCGCGTGCGAAGTGCAGCGAGGCTTTCGGAGGTGGTCTGCTCGCTAAGCGGCAAGCCGGTTTGAACACTGAGGTAGCGTCGAAGGATGTCCGCGATACTCGTGTAATAACCTTTGGCGTCAATTTCCCACGGCTGCTCTTCCCGCAGTTTAGCTAGAGCCGCCATGGTATCTGCAAACCAGTCTATTTCTATAAGGTCCTCTTCTTCGTCTATCGTTCCAGTATTGCGTGAAACGAATCTGTAAATGAGGTAGGCTAGGGCCAGTGCAAGCAGCAGTCCCAAGAGGTGAAGTTTGTAATGGCTGACCCAATGACCAAAGTTGAAATCAATGGTTTTGAGCGCCCGGTTTTCCGCTCGTTCTAGTCCCTCTTCAGCAGGAATAAGGGTGGCTAAAACAGCTGTAGAATCTGTGGTGTATATATCGCCCGTATACTCAAGTGTGGCTCGTGGCATAGCCAGTGTTCCTGAATCGACCACCAAGAAAGAAAAGGTGTGTTTCAGATAATTATCCGCCGTATCCAAATCTTGCTGCAGCAGTAAAAGACCATCAACCGTATCTAGAGAAAAAGAGGTGGCGACGAGAGGATATTCCAGCGTGTATTCTACGATGTCTCCAACCAAATATTGGGAAGAATCTGTTTGGGCACGGAGGACTGAAGGATCTATAGTGCCCTGGTTTCTCTGGCCTGCAGCGCTCAGCCCAAAAAGCAGGGCAGCAATGAAAAATACATACTTGAGCATCATCTTGTCTTCGTCTTTAAATAATGCAAAAGGGGTGGAACGAAATCTTCATTCATTTCTACCGAAACAAGTCCAGCACTAGAGCGCTTGGTAAGCGCATTTAGGGCCTCCTTCTTTTGTTGGTAGCGTTGTCTTAGGGCGGTTGAAAATGCTTTGCTGTTTGAATTGGTCCAACGCACTTTGCCGGTTTCTGCATCGCGCATAGGCACGAGTCCCACTTTTGGAAATTCTACCTCTTTGTGCTCGTAACTGTGGACAGCACAGAGGTCAAAGCGCTTGGCAGCGATTTTAAAGTTTCGAGCAGGTTCGGGTCCTAAGAAGTCACTCATCAAGAATACATTGCTGTGGCGCTTCTGTATTTTTAATAGGTGAGCTATGGCGCCGTCCACATCTGTCCCTTCACTCTGAGTTTCCCATTCGAGCAAGGTTTGTATGATGCGCATAACGTGCTTCTTTCCTTTTTTCGGCGGAATTACCTTCTCCACAGATCCGGCGAAGAGGATCAGGCCAATTTTATCGTTGTTGCCCAGGGCACTGAACGCCAAGGTAGCTGCAATCTCTGTTTGCAAGTCTCTTTTGCTCCGGTTTGAAGCGCCGAAGGAGGTGCTTCGGCTGATGTCCACAACAAGGTATAGGGTGAGCTCGCGTTCTTCTTCGAAGACTTTGATGTACGGCGCGCGTTTTCGTGCGGTGACGTTCCAATCGATGCTTCGTACATCGTCGCCACTCTGGTAGGGGCGTACTTCGGCAAAACTCATACCTCGCCCTTTGAACGAACTTTGATACTCTCCTGAAAAGAGTTGATCGCTCAGTCTACGCGTCTTGATTTCGATGCGTCGAACTTTCTGAAGTAGTGTTATTGCGTCCAATTCTTAGGTCTATTTATGGGACCATAAGTGTATTTAAGATCTCTGTGACGATAGCGTCCTGAGTGAGCTCCTCGGCCTCTGCTTCGTAGCTAAGGCCAATGCGGTGACGCAGTACAGATGGAGCTATGGCGCGAACATCTTCAGGGATAACGAAGCCACGATGTCTAAGGAATGCATGACATTTCGCGGCTTTTGCCAAGGCGATAGAACCACGCGGTGAGGCGCCAAAACTTATTTTATTGTTTAGGCCCGTGATGTTGAATTTGTTCGGGAAACGAGTAGCGAATACAATATCGAGGATGTAGGATTCGATCTTCTCGTCCATGTAAATACTGTCGACTGCCTTGCGAGCATTCAAGATCTGATCTGTACTTACCACTGCGTTAAGGGTAGCTAATCCACCTTGGAGTTGGTTGCGCATGATGGTGCGCTCGTCTTCACGCTCTGGGTAGGTGAGGGTGACTTTGAGCAGAAAGCGGTCCATCTGTGCTTCGGGAAGCGGGTAGGTACCTTCTTGTTCAACCGGGTTCTGCGTGGCCATTACTAAGAACGGCTTTGGCAGCGGATAACTGTTTTCGCCAAGGGTTACTTGACGTTCTTGCATGGCTTCAAGCAGTGCGCTCTGGACCTTGGCCGGGGCGCGGTTGATTTCGTCTGCCAAGACAAAGTTGCTAAAAATGGGCCCTTGTTTGGTTTCAAACTTGTGCTCTTTCATGTTGTAGATCTGAGTACCGACAACATCCGAAGGGAGCAGGTCAGGTGTGAATTGGACCCTAGAGAAGGAAGCTCCAATAGTTTCGCTGAGGCTGTTGATAGCTAGTGTTTTTGCCAATCCAGGCACACCTTCGAGCAAAATATGACCGTCGGCAAGGAGTCCGATGAGCAAGCCTTCGACCATGCCCTTTTGTCCAACGATGACCTTACTTAATTCGCTTTGTAGTAGATCGATAAAGGCGCTTTCGTTTTTTATCGATTCGTTCAATGCAACAATATCTGGCGCAGTTTCCATACGTATTGATTTTTCGTGGGTTCAAAAAAACGGAATCCGTCCTTTTTTAATGGTTAAAGGAGGGTTAAAATAGGTCTATTTATCCCAATCCCCGAGCGGAACGACATAGTTTTCAGCGATGCCGAAGTAAGTACCGTTTTCAGCCAGCGAATAATGGCCGGTTAAAGCTCCGAACGCAGGCAAGATTCCAATCCAATGGCTGAAGAAAAACGCTTTCATTTTGACGCGGAATCGCCCTTTGCCTTTTAGGGTGGCTCCAGGGTGTAAATGACCACAGATAAGCACTTTGTCTTCGTTTAATTCAGGATGTACGCGGCGTGCTCTTGCTTCATCAAAAGAGCAGTTCTTAGAGAAATCCGACCCAGGCGGTTCGTGCAGGCAAAGGAAATTGCCTATGCTGTACTGCTCGTAGACAAGCAATTCCGACCAACTGGGCAGGTCGAAATCGTGGTTGCCTTTGACCAGAATAAAGGTTCGTTCGCTGCGGTCTTTGATGAAATCGAGGAGCTCGGAAGTTTCCTTGTTTTGGGCACCTTCAAACAGGTCGCCAAGAAAGATGACGGTAGCGGTTGGGTGACGATCTATGGCTGCCGAGAGTCGTTTCATTCCAAAGCGGTGCACAGCAATAGGAGTAGGGATGCCTTCTTTGCGGAATTGGCCCCCTTTACCCAAATGGATGTCGGAAAGAAACAAGGTGTTGAGGTCTTCGACGTAGAGTGATCCGTCAAAGTACAAGCGACAAGAGTGGCCGCCGAACGTGTAGTCCAGCCACTGCTCCATTATTTAAAAACGCTGCGTTGAAAGAGGAACAAAAGTCCTACACCTACTGAGATGGCAGTGTCGGCGATGTTGAAAATAGGACGGAAGAAAGTGAAGAATTGACCGCCCCAAACAGGAATCCAATCTGGCAAGTTTCCTGCATAGAGTGGGAAGTAGAGCATGTCTACCACCTTTCCTTGCAGTACGGGTGCGTACCCCCCTGCCTCAGGCATGAACTCGGCCACGCGGCCTAGGGAGTCTGAAAAGATTAGGCCATAGTACAAGCTGTCTAAGACATTGCCAATAGCACCTGCTAGGATGAGACTAATCCCCCAGATCGCTACGTTCGTGGTACCGGATTTGATGGTAGAGCGGAGCCAATAAATGATGCCGGCTATGGCGCCGATACGGAAGATGGTCAGTGCCAATTTACCTGCGACACCACCGAGCTCAAGGCCAAATGCCATTCCAGGATTTTCGGTGAAATGAATGTAAAACCAAGGCGTGATTTCATAGCTCTGGCCCAAATACATAGTACTCTTCACCCAAAGCTTCACAAGCTGGTCTACGAGGAGAACCGCTAAAACGATGAAGGTCGCTTTTCTCAACGCTGCTTGAGTTTCGCTTCCATGCTCAATGTGGCGTGAGGTACCAATTTTAGGCGGTCGGCCTCAATCAGTTTCCCGGTAACGCGACAAATACCGTAGGTTTTGTTTTCGATACGGATAATGGCGTTTTTGAGGTCACGGATGAATTTCTCTTGACGCGAGGCAAGTTGTGAATTGCGCTCTTTACTCATGGTGATCGAACCTTCCTCAAAAGATTTGAACTGCGGCGACGTATCGTCTGTGCCGTTGTTCATATTGTTTGCGAACTGTTCGCGCAACAAAGCTAAATCTTCTTCCGCTTTTGCGATTTTTTTCTCAATGATCGCTCTGAACTCCTGAAGCTCAGCATCATTGTATCTGGTTTTTTCTTGATCTGACATGTCTCAAAGTTTTGTGTGCTAGGTCGGAGAGGCACGAATTTAATTAATTCTTGGAAATAGAAATACAAATCTCATGCCCTTCTACCTGCGTGCTGTTTTCAGTAGTACTACCCCAGTGGATAGCGTCGGCAAGAACCTCGTCTTTTACATATTCTTCAAATGAAGCGAGGCTGCTTGCAAAGGCATCTTCAGCTTGAATCGTCACATCTATACGATCCACTACATCCAAGCCAGAAGATTTGCGAAGGTTTTGCAAACGGTTAACAAGCTCCCTGGCCAACCCTTCGTTTTTCAATTCCTCGGTCAATTCTGCATCGAGTGCCACCGTTAATCCATCGCCTGTGGCCACCAACATTCCTGGGATGTCCTCGGTAACCACTTCACAATCTTCAATGCTAATGGTTACGGTCTGTCCTTGGTCTTCAAAACTCACCTCACCAGAGGCTTCAAAGGCATCTATTGCTGCACTTTCCATTCCTTCAATGAAGGCTTTTACCGCTTTCATGTGACGCCCAACTTTTGGACCTAAGGCCTTGAAGTTAGGCTTCACCTTTTTGACAAAGACGCCAGCATCCGGAGCGATGATCTCCAATGCTTTTACGTTGACCTCTGCCAAAAAGATGTTTTGAATGCTTTCCAATACCTCGGCATCTTTCTGGTTCAATGCAGGTACTAGAACGCGCGCCAAAGGCTGACGTACCTTCAAATTTTCTTTCTTACGGATACTTAGTACTAAAGAAGTAAGCTTGCGAGCGGTATTGATTTTGTGCTCGAGAGCGGTGTTTATTAGAGAAGTATCGGACACAGGGAAGCTTGTCAAATGCACACTGTTTTCCCCTTCGAGGGCAACACCACTGTAGAGGTCTTGGTAGAGTTTGTCTGCATAGAACGGCGCGAGTGGCGCCATTAATCGGCTCAAGGTCTCGAGACACGTCCAAAGGGTTTGGTAGGCGCTGATCTTATCGGCAGCATAATCGCCCTTCCAGAAGCGACGACGACCGAGACGCACGTACCAGTTAGAGAGTTTTTCTGTGGTAAACTCTTGGATAGGACGGAAGGCACGAGTAGGCTCGAAAGCTTCCATTCCATCGACCACCTGAGCAATCAACGTATTGAGTTCGGAAAGAATCCACTGGTCCATTTCTGGACGGTCGGCTACCGGAATTGGCGCTTCCTCGAATTTGAAACCATCTACGTTTGCGTAAAGCGCGAAGAAGGCATAAGTGTTGTGTAGGGTGCCAAAGAACTTGCGGCGAACTTCGTCCAGTCCGTCCATATCAAAACGCAAGTTGTCCCAAGGCGAAGCATTGGTCAACATGTACCAGCGCAGTGCATCCGCACCGTATTTATCCATGGTGGTAAATGGATCCACAGCGTTGCCTAGACGCTTCGACATCTTCATGCCGTTTTTATCGAGTACCAGTCCGTTTGAAATGACATTCTTGTAGGCGACTTTATCGAACACCATCGATGAAATGGCGTGCAGGGTAAAGAACCAACCTCTAGTTTGATCCACACCTTCTGCAATAAAGTTTGCAGGGTAGGCAGCGCCGTTATCGACCTTGTCCTTGTTTTCGAACGGGTAATGCCATTGTGCGTAGGGCATAGAACCGCTGTCGAACCAAACATCGATCAGATCGCTTTCTCGGTGCATCGCTTTTCCGGAGGCACTGGTGAGCACCACCGTATCCATAATGTGGCGGTGCAGATCAATCTTGTCGTAGTTCTCACGGCTCATATCGCCAGCAACGAAGCCTTCTAATGGATTGTGGTCCATGTTTCCTGCTGCAATAGATTTTTCAATCTCTTGTTGCAGCTGCTCAACGCTACCAATACAAATGTTTTCGTCGCCTTCTTCCGTGCTCCAGATCGGTAGTGGTATGCCCCAGAATCTTGAGCGGCTTAAGTTCCAATCGTTTAGATTTTCAAGCCAATTCCCGAAGCGCCCAGTCCCGGTTGATGCCGGTTTCCAATTGATCGTCTTGTTCAAGGCAATCATTTGGTCCTTATTTGCAGTCGATTTAATGAACCAGCTGTCTAGCGGGTAGTACAATACTGGTTTGTCGGTACGCCAACAGTGCGGGTAGCTGTGTTCGTATTTCTCAATCTTGAACGCCTTGTTCTCCAGCTTTAGCTTAAGGGCAATACGCTCATCCACGCTCAAATAGGCTTTAAGCTCTGGAATGATTGGTTTTAATTTTTCTCTCTGCTCTTGGAACGAAGCTTCCTTCTCCTCATCTGTGAGGTATTCCGCTTTGATGTACTCTTCACCTAAACCGAACATTGGATCGGCCAATTCAGATCTGAACTTCCCTCTCATATCCACCAACGGCACCAAATTATCGCTCTCGTCCATCACCAGAAGTGGAGGTACGCCAGCATCTGCAGCTACTTTGGCATCATCAGCACCGAAGGTTGGCGCTGTGTGCACAATACCCGTACCGTCTTCGGTAGTTACGAAGTCACCTGGAATAACGCGGAAGGCATCCTCCGGGCGCTCGTGCGGCTGGGCATAATCTAAAAGCTGCTCGTATTTGATGCCGACTAGGTCTGCACCTGAAACGGTTTTTAGGATCTCGTAAGGAATCTTCTTCGCGCCTTTCTCGTAAGTAGCAGTATCGCCTTCTGTGAACTTTTTACCGAAAAGTTTGCTCAATAGGCCTGAAGCGGCAATGATGTTTACCGGCTCGAACGTGTATTGATTGAAGGTCTTTACAAGCGCATATTCGATCTTAGGTCCAACGGTCAATGCTGTGTTTGAAGGAAGTGTCCAAGGCGTGGTCGTCCATGCCAAGAAGTGGGCATCTTCAGTACCTAAAAGTGCAGTGCTTTCCTCAGAAGGAACCATTTTGAACTGTGCAACTACGGTATTGTCTTTCACGTCGCGGTAACAGCCCGGTTGGTTCAACTCGTGCGAGCTCAGTCCAGTCCCTGCTTTTGGCGAATACGGTTGAATGGTGTACCCCTTGTAAATGAGGCCTTTGTTGTAGAGTTCAGAGAGCAACCACCAAACGCTTTCCATGTATTTTGAATCGTAGGTAACATATGGGTCGTCAAGGTCTACCCAATAGCCCATTTGGTCGGTCAGATCTTTCCAAATCCCCGTGTAGCGCATAACCGCCTCACGACATGCATCGTTGTACTCTTCAATAGAGATTTTACTCCCAATATCTTCCTTGGTGATGCCCAATTCTTTTTCGACACCAAGCTCTACAGGAAGCCCGTGGGTATCCCAACCCGCCTTGCGGTCAACGAGGAATCCTTGCTGGGTTTTATAACGACAAAAGACGTCCTTCAAGGAACGCCCCATTACGTGGTGAATACCCGGCAAACCGTTTGCGCTAGGAGGGCCTTCGAAGAAGATCCAAGGCTCTGCATCTTTGCGTTTTTCGAGGGTTTGCTCAAAGACGTTTTCTGCCTTCCAACGCTCCAATACGGCTTTATGGATGGCAGCTAAATCTAGGTGTGAATATTCAGGGAATGTATTCATGAGGCCTTTCTATACTGTGGCTACACATTTAAGTTCGATTGCGATCGGGGTCGGAAGACTGTTGATCTCAACCGTAGTTCTACAAGGTTGGTTGTCTTTGAAGTACTCGGCGTAAATGCGGTTGAACGTGTGGAAATCACGCTTCATATCTACCAAGAACACGGTTACGTCCACGAGCTTGTCCCAAGAAGAACCGCTGGCTTCTAAGACGGCTTTTACATTGGCAAAAACGCTGCGACATTGTGCTTCAAAGTCAAAAGCTTTAAAGTTTCCATTATGGTCCAATTCCAATCCAGGAACCCCGCTATCGTTGGCATCGCTGCCGGCAGTACGAGGACCTACGCCTGATAGAAACAGTAAATCACCCACCTTACGAGCGTGTGGATACAAGCCGACAGGTTTTGGTGCGGTCGAGGTCGAAATTTTATTAGAATCGGACATAATAGGTCTGTTTAAGGGTGCAAAAATAAAGAATGCGTCCCGGAAGGACCGCATAAAATGCTGAAGGTTAGAAAATAAACTTAGTGTTATTTGGACACTTACTCGGAAACTATATATATTTGCACCTGTATGTAAAGATTGGTGGTTCTTTCTTTTCATGCTTCTGTGATAGGTTCTAGGGGCTATTTGGCAGGATTTTCAGGGTATTTTGAGCCGATTTCAAATGCCGGAGAGTACTTCCAAATTCCCCTTTTTTCTTTTTAGAACTTTCCCTTTCGACTACCATTTTTGGCTTAACTTCCGCTGCTGCACTGCCATTGTGTCCAATTTTTGCTGAAGTCGCGCTATTTGGCGTTTTTTTAGCTAGTAAAGACCTTGTGCAACCCCGCACACCTATTATTTTTGTGGACTATTTATAAGATACACCCAGCCTCATGCTGAAATTCATATCCAAACTGGTCGGATCAAAAAGTGATCGTGACCTTAAATTACTTCAACCGTTTGTTGATGCCATTAATTCGCACACCGATGCGGTTGCGGCACTCTCCAATGACGGTCTTCGCGAAAAAACAGCCGGCTTTAAAAAGGCCATCGAAACGGCTACTGCCGAATTAGAAGCGGAAAAGAAAGCGCTGTACGAGCAGATTGCTGCAACAGAAAACTACGATGCGCGTGAGCCGTTGTACGAGCAGATTGAAGCGATCGACAAAGACGTCTTGCAAGAGATTGAGCGCGTACTTCTCGAAGTACACCCTGAAGCTTTTGCAGTTGTACGTGAAACCGCGAAAAGATTTACGGTGGGTGAAGTTCGTGCTACTGCGACGGATTTGGACCGTGAATTGGCTCAGAAATTCCATCACATTACTATCGAGGGCGATGAAGTGGTCTATGCGAATTCTTGGAAGGCCGCAGGTGGGGACATTACCTGGAACATGGTGCACTACGATGTACAGCTCATTGGCGGTACCGTGCTTCACGAAGGAAAAATTGCCGAGATGCAGACGGGTGAGGGTAAGACGCTTGTAGCAACCTTGCCGGTGTATTTGAATGCTTTGGCCGGACGTGGGGTACACGTGGTAACAGTGAACGATTACCTCGCCAAGCGTGATAGCGAATGGATGGCACCCATCTTTAACTTCCACGGTTTGACCATTGATTGTATTGACAAGCATCAACCAAATTCGGAAGACCGTCGCGCTGCCTATTACAGTGATATTACCTACGGAACCAACAACGAATTTGGTTTTGATTACTTGCGCGACAACATGGCGCGCCGTGACGAAGACCGCGTTCAGACGCGCGGCCACCACTTTGCCATCGTGGATGAGGTGGATAGCGTATTGATTGACGATGCACGTACGCCGTTGATTATTTCTGGTCCTACGCCAAAGGGTGACCAGCACCAGTTCGATGAGCTCAAAGGATTTGTAGAGTCGTTGATGACGGCACAGAAGAACTTTGTGCAAAAGGAATTGACCGATGCAAAGAGTCTCATTGCAGAAGGAAATACAGACGAAGGTGGAGTGAAGCTTCTACGCGCTTACCGCGGGTTGCCAAAATCCAAGCCGCTGATCAAGTTCCTTTCGCAAGACGGAATGAAGACCTTGCTCCAAAAGACCGAGGGTGCGTACCTCCAAGAGCAAGGCAAGCGTATGAAGCTCATCGATGAAGATTTGTTCTTTACCATTGAAGAGAAAAGCAACCAAGTCGATCTTACCGGTAAGGGGATCGATTTGATTTCAAAGAGCACTGCAAAGGACTTCTTTGTGATGCCCGATATTACTGCTGAGCTTAGCGCCTTGGAAGATCTCGAAGGTTCTGCCGAGGATAGAGCTGCAAAGAAGGATGAAATCATGCGCGACTACGGTGTGAAAAGCGAACGCATCCACACGGTGAATCAGTTGCTTAAGGCCTATGCATTGTTCGAGAAAGACACGGAGTACGTAATCATGGACAACAAGGTGAAGATTGTCGACGAGCAGACGGGTCGTATC
>CBFHHP010000038.1:0-3619 GCA_965655745.1 uncultured Schleiferiaceae bacterium | reverse complement strand
GGAGAATTCTGGGAGATTTACGAATTAGAGGTAGTGGTTATTCCAACCAACCGTCCTATTGCTCGTGACGACCGCGAAGATTTTGTGTACAAAACGAACCGCGAGAAGTACAATGCGGTTATCGAGGAGATTATAAAACTTCGCGATGCGGGCCGACCTATTCTTGTAGGTACCACTTCGGTGGAAATCTCAGAATTGTTGAGCCGTGCGCTGAAGATTAGAAAGATTCCACACCAGGTCCTCAATGCGAAGATGCACCAGAAGGAAGCCGAAGTAGTTGCTGAAGCAGGTAAGCCGGGCATGGTGACCATCGCTACGAACATGGCGGGTCGTGGTACGGATATTAAGTTGAGCGATGAAGCGAAGGCCGCCGGCGGTCTAGCCATCATCGGTACCGAGCGTCACGACAGCCGTCGCGTTGACCGCCAGTTGCGTGGTCGTGCAGGTCGTCAAGGGGATGTGGGTTCTTCTCAGTTCTTTGTGTCGCTTGAAGACAAGCTCATGCGTCTCTTTAACTCTGAGCGCATTGCCGGATTGATGGACCGTCTTGGTCTTGAAGAAGGCGAAGTGATCCAGCACAGCATGGTTTCAAAGAGTATTGAGCGAGCTCAGAAGAAAGTAGAAGAGAATAACTTCGGAACGCGTAAGCGACTGCTCGAATACGACGATGTAATGAACAGTCAACGCACGGTGATTTACAAGCGTCGTGGTAATGCGCTGAAGGGACAACGCATTAAGGTGGACATCGCGAACATGATTTACGACACCCTCGCGGATCTTGTGGAGATGTACCAGCCATCGAAGGACTTCGAAAACTTTAAACTGGACTTCCTGCGCACCTTCGCGTTCGAGCCGGATTTGATAGCCGACGAGTTCACAGGGGATTTCGAAGCAGTATGCAACAATCTGTTTGACCAAGCGACGAAATTCTACAACGAGAAAGGCGGCCGCATCGCTGCAGCCGCGATGCCTGTCTTCCAACAGGTGTATGACGATCCAAAGAACAGCTTTGACAAAATCTTAGTGCCTATTACCGACGGTCGTAAGGCTATGCAGGTAACCAGTGTACTTCACGATGTGATCGAGAGCCAAGGTCAAAGCTTGATTTCAGACATCGAGAAAGGAATTTCTATCGCCATCATTGACGACGAATGGAAAAACCACCTGCGTTCTATGGACGACCTAAGAACGAGTGTTCAAGGGGCAGTTTACGAACAAAAGGACCCGTTGTTGATTTACAAGTTCGAATCGTTTGAATTATTCAAAGGGTTGGTGGGTAAAATCAACCAAGAGATTGTGAGTTTCTTGTTCCGCGGAAACCTTCCTGAAAACAATCCTTCTCAGGTAAGACGTGCACCGGCAAACGCGCCGAAGCAAAGATTGCAGGAGGGGAGAACTGAAAGCGGTGCGCCACAGCAGCGTCAAGCTCAAGGTCAACCATCGCCTTCAGGTCCTCCTAGAAAGGCGACACCGGTGGTAAACACTGGTAAGTCCTACGGTCGTAACGATGCTGTAAGCATTCGGAATTCGGCAACGGGTGAGGTGAAAAATGTGAAATACAAGAAAGCTGAGCCACTCTTAGCAAAAGGTTGGGTAATCGAAGACTAGCCATTTATGTTCTGGAATACCGTCACTAAAATTATCCTAAGAAACAGGCTTGCTTGGCTTGTTTTGATTGGTCTATCCGCCCTTTTTATGGGGTACATGGGCAGGACGGTAGAAACCAGTTACGAGTTTGCAAAGCTCATGCCGGAGACGGATTCAGTGAGCATTGAATACAACATGCTTGTTGAGGAATTTGGGCAGGCATCTAATACCGTAGTCATCGCTATGGAAGATCCCGACTTCTTCACTAAGGAGCACCTTGTGGAGTGGTTGGCATTGGTAGATAGCCTTCAATCTGTAGACGGTATTACCGACGTACAAAGTCTCACAGAGGCCTACGGATTAGAGGTAGACAGTGCCACAGAAAAGCTTATGCCCTTCGTACTCTTTGATAAGTTGCCAGAAAACGGGGAAGAAGAATTGGCCCTTGAGGCTAAAGTCAAATCTTGGCCGTTTTACAAAGGGGGCTTGTACCAAGGAGATACCTACATGATGATTCTCCGCTTGGACGAGGAGCGACTTTACAACAAAGAGGTGGTGCCTATCGTCGAAACTGCGAAGAAGCATTTGCTCGCATGGGAAGCGTCTACAGGTAGAAACTTACACATGAGTGGCCTCCCGTGGTTGCGTATTGCCAATGCGAAGAATTTGGAGCGCGAGATTTATAGAACCATCGCGCTGACACTTCTAGTGACGGTCATCATCTTCTTTTTATTCTTAAAGAGCTTACGCGCAACGGCCATCTCTTCGTTGGTTGTACTTCTAGGTGTTGTGTATTCACTGGGTATCATGGGCATGCTAGGGTACGGCATCACCATGCTTAGCTCTCTTATCCCACCACTGATTATCGTTATCGGTGTGCCCAATTGTATTTATCTGATCAACAAATACCATCAAGAATACAAGAAGCACGGCAATAAGATTTTGGCCATTCAGCGCGTGATCAAGAAGGTCGGTTACATCGCATTGATCACCAACACGACAACCGCCCTTGGTTTTGCCGCATTTATCTTAACAGACAGTCAGAATCTCGTTGAATTTGGATTGGTGAGTTCCTTGAGTATCATGGTGGTATTCTTGATTTCACTTTTGCTCATCCCAATTATCTATTCCTATGTAAGCCCACCAAAAGAGCGTCACCTCAGTCACTTTGACATTAGCTGGCTGGTAGGCTTCTTGGATTTCCTAGACGATACCGTTGAACATAGACGCAACATCGTTTACAGCATTACCATTGCTATAGTTGGCCTGAGTATTTATGGGATGACTAAGATTGAAACGGCCGGTAACATCACTGCCGATTTCAACAAGGGCAAGGAAATGTACAAGGACGTCAAGTACTTTGAGAGTAAGTTCGGAGGTGTGATCCCTGTAGATATCATCATTGATACTAAGCGCGAGGGCGGCGTTGAAAAACTCAGCACGCTTCGACGCATCGAACAACTTCAGGATTCATTGGCTACCCTGCCTGAACTAAGTAGAGCGGTTTCCTTGGTGGATGCTGTGAAGTTCGCGAAACAAGGAGTAATGTTCGGAAACCCGGATCTTTACGAGTTGCCTACACGAAGCGAGCAGCAGTGGCTACTGACCTACATGCCGCGTGATGCTAAGGACGAAACTGGCTTGGCAAGTTCCATGGTAACGCCAAACGGGCAAAAGGCTAGAATTACTGTACAGATGGCCGATCTTGGTACGCCAGAGATGCGTGCACTGACCGCGAAGATCAATGATATGGTAGAGCGTGTTTTCCCAGGTGCACGCTATGATGTAGTTGTTACTGGAGCGTCTATTAAGTTCATTCGTTCTACGACGTACCTGATTAATAACCTGATCCTCTCTCTGAGTCTTGCGGTGGTGGCTATTTCAATTATCATGGCCTTGCTGTTTATGAGTTGGAGAATGGTGCTGGTCAGCTTGATCCCGAACCTCATCCCGATGTTGTTCACGGCTGGAATCATGGGGCACTTCGGAATTCCACTGAAGCCGTCGACCATTTTGGTATTCAGCATTGCTT
>CBFHHP010000037.1:0-17549 GCA_965655745.1 uncultured Schleiferiaceae bacterium | reverse complement strand
AGCGGAGCTCGGCCTTAGATTCTTGACCGTCTATGCCTTTTCAACAGAAAATTGGAACCGACCAAAAGCCGAAGTAGATGCCTTGATGAATATTCTTATGACCGCGCTAGAGAAGGAATTACCGGTGCTTCAGAAGAATAATGTGCGTCTAAATGCCATTGGAAATATTGGCTCGCTACCTGAAAAAGCAAATAAAAAGTTAATCTCTGTAATTAATGCTACATCAGGCAACGATGGATTAACTTTGACGCTTGCATTGAGCTACGGCTCACAGGACGAAATGGTTCAAGCCATCCGAAAGGTAGCCATAGAGGTAGCCGAAGGAAAATTGGACCCAGAAAGCATTACAGAAGAGCATGTGGAGAAACACTTGTTTACGGCAGGAATGCCGCACCCAGATCTTCTTGTGCGCACTTCGGGGGAGCAACGGATAAGCAATTACCTGCTGTGGCAGCTTGCTTATGCGGAGTTTTACTTTACTCCAGTCTTGTGGCCTGACTTCGATGCTGAGGGGTTGTACGAAGCCATCGCTTCTTTTCAAAAGAGAGAGCGTCGCTTTGGACAGACTTCAGAACAGCTAACTGTGAAGTAAGAACATGAAGAATAGATTTTTGGCCATTTTACTTTTGGTCATTTCCTCTTTTACGACTAAAGCACAAGTCACCACTACTGGCGACTTTAACCTTATCCCAGGAATCAATTACGAGATTGCCGGCATCACTGTAACGGGTGCAGGTTCCTTGGATCCCAATGTAGTCATCATGTTGACTAACTTACGCGTTGGTGATAACATTCAGTTTCCAGATCCTAAACTTGCCGATGCTATCCGCACGTTGTGGCGCCAACAACTATTTGAAGATATTACATTCAAAGTAGTGAATAAGGTGGGTAAAAAAGTCTACCTAGACATCCAGCTTGTGGCTCTCCCAAAACTCAGCAAATACTACATGACGGGTCTGAAGAAAGCTTGGAAAGATGATATCCGAGAAGAGCTCGATCTGCGCGCCGGAAAGGTGGTCAATGAAAATCTCAAGGTGATGAGCCGCAACAAAATTAAAAAGTATTTCTATGAGAAGGGCTATTTGAATGCGGCGGTAGAGGTGCTTGAAAAAGTGGATACCACCTACAATAACGCGGTAATCCTTGGTTTCAAGATTGACCCGGGTGCACGTGTGAAAATTGGCGAAATCGTTTTCACGGGGAACGAAGCCGTAAGCGAAAAGGTGCTCCGCAAGGCGATGAAAAACACCAAAATCAAGGGCAAGGCCATCTTTAAATCGTCGAAGCTCAAGAAGAAGGAGTACCGTGAAGATCTTCGTGCCATAGTGTCAAAATATAATACGCTAGGGTACCGTGATGCTCGTGTAGTGAGTGACACTGTCTATAGCATTAGTGACGAGCTTGTACAGATTGACATCACCGTTGAGGAAGGTAAGAAGTACTATTTCGGAGATATCACTTTCATAGGGAATACCAAATACCAAACGGAACTTCTCTCGGGCATCTTGAAAATTAATCGTGGCGATATATACGACTCGCAGCACTTGAACGAGCGTGTAAGTTTCGATCCGAACGGCAACGACGTTGCGTCGATATACCTGAACAACGGCTACTTGTTCTCTCAGGTTATTCCTGTGGAGAAGAATGTAACTAACGACACCATTGATATCGAGATTCGTATCCAAGAAGGCCGCCAAGCGACCATTCGTAAGGTGAGCATTAGCGGTAACGAAAGAACGAACGATCACGTGATTTACCGTGAGGTGCGCACGAAGCCGGGAGATTTGTTCTCAAAGGCGATGATTCAACGTACCATTCGTGAGCTCTCGCAGTTGGGCTATTTTGACCAGCAGCAGATTGGTGTAAATCCTGTGCCGGATCCGCAGACAGGAACGGTGGATTTAGAGTACACAGTGGTAGAGCGCTCGACGTCGCAGCTTGAATTGCAAGGGGGCTGGGGTGCCGGGCGTGTGGTTGGAACCTTGGGCTTAAACTTCAACAACTTCTCGGCACGCAACATCAACAACAAACGTGCTTGGCAACCGTTGCCAACGGGAGATGGTCAAACGATTAACATCCGTGCACAGTCAAACGGTTTGTATTTCCAGAGTTACAATGCCTCGTTTACGGAACCTTGGTTGGGCGGTCGTAAGCCGAACAGTTTCACAGGAACCATTTACCACAACGTACAGACTAACGGGGTAGAGCGTTCAAACCCGAACCGCCAAAGTTTGTACATCACAGGTATCAACTTCGGATTGGGTCAACGTTTGAAATGGCCAGACGATTACTTCACCTTGTACCAAGGAATTGAGTTCCGTCGATTCAACCTCGACAACTTCCCAACAGGATTCTTGAATTACAATAAGGGGATTTCGAACAACGTAAATTATAAGTTCACCTTAGGTCGTAACAACACAGATGTACCCATTTTCCCTACGCGCGGTTCACAGATCAGCTTTGCTGCAGAACTTACTCCGCCGTTTAGCATGTTCCGTAACGATATTGACTACAAAAACTTGAGCTCAGAAGAGCGTTTCCGTCTCGTTGAATACCACAAGTGGAAGTTGAATGCAGATTGGTTTGCACCGATCACCTCAAAGTTTGTCATTCGTACACACGGTGAGTTTGGCTTCTTAGGAAGCTACAACAAAGATTTAGGTCTTCCACCGTTCGAGCGTTTCTATGTGGGTGGTGACGGTTTGACCAACTTCGTTATTGACGGTCGTGAGATCATCGGTCTGCGCGGTTATCAAAACAACTCTATTACACCAGCAGGTGGTGGAGCGTTGTACAACAAATACATCTTCGAAGCACGTTACATTATTGCCAATACACCTTCAGCCCAGGTATTCCCATTGGTATTTATGGAAGCGGGTAACAACTATGATAATTTCTGGGACTACCGAGCGTTTAACCTCAAGAGAAGTGCCGGTGCTGGTATCCGTATCTTCATGCCAATGTTTGGTTTGATGGGTGTTGATGTAGGTTATGGATTTGATCCCGAGCCTAACGGTGCCACAGCTAGTGGATGGCAGACGCATTTTATCATTGGTCAACAGTTTTAAATTTAGCTACCTTCGCCGCAATGAATTGTAAAAGTTTCTTACTTACTATTGCTCTTGTATTAAGCACTGCCGTGTTTGGACAACGCTATGGTGTGGTTGATACCGATTACATTTTAAAGAGCCTGCCTGAATATGCACAAGCAAAGAGTCAGATTGACAAGCTGAGTGAGCAGTGGGCAGGAGAGGTAAGTGCACTTCAAAGTGAATTAGAGAGTTTAAAAGATGCATTAGATGCTGAACGTATCTTACTTTCACCAGAAAAATTAGAAAAAAGAGAAAAGGGTATAGATGCAAAAAAAGCGGAGATCATTGCTCTTCAACAAAAATACTTTGGAGCTGAAGGGCAGCTTTTTGAAAAGCGTAACCAGTTGGTTCAACCCATCCAAGACAAGGTTTTTGGTGCTGTGCAGGCAGTGGCTAGAAAGCGTAAACTGGAATTGGTCCTTGACAAAAGTGCCCAGAGCGGTGTTCTATTTGTCGATAAGGACAAGGACTACAGCGATGAAGTATTAAATAGTTTAAAGCGATAAAAACAAAAGAAATGAAAAGAGTATTACTCGCACTTGCCTTGACTTTGGGCTTTGCTACAACCTCAGTTGCTCAGCAAAAAGTAGGTCACATTAATGTTGATGAGCTACTGGCAGTTATGCCAGAGACTCAGTCAGCACAAGCAGAAATTCAAAAGTACCAAGGTCAACTTGAGGGCGATGCTCAAGCGATGCAGGAAGAGTACATGACCAAGATGCAGAACGCACAGGCAAACGTAGATACGTGGACTCAGTTACGTCTTCAGAAGGAGCAAGAAGAACTAGAAGCTATGGGTCAGCGTATCATGGCATTTAATCAGAGTGCTCAGCAAGAACTTCAGCGCAAGCAAATGGATCTTATGTTGCCTATCATCGAGAAGGCACAAGAAGCAGTAAATAAAGTAGCTGCCGATAACGGGTTCGCTTACGTGCTAGATGCTTCAGCTTCAAAAGCAGTAGTTGTTTATTTGGACGGTGGTGAAGATATCATGCCGCTTGTTAAGGCTGAGTTGGGCATCCAATAAGCCAAAAGAAATAGATTTTCAGACCCCTTGTTGGCGAAGCCGGCGAGGGGTTTTTTGTGGCTAGATTATTGGTAATTTTACACGGCATGAGTAGCATTGGAAAAATAGGCTTATTTGATAGTGGACTGGGAGGTCTTACGGTGCTTCGCGCGCTCAATAAGATGCTGCCCGATGCTGCCAAAGTCTATTATGGCGATACCCTCCACCTTCCTTACGGGGACAAGAGCGACGAGGCGATCGTTGGCTACAGCACAGAGATTGTGCAGTTTTTAAAAGACCAAGGGTGCGGACTTATCGTCATTGCTTGTAACAGCGCCAGTGCAGCTGCAGGCAAAGCCTTAGAAGAGCGCTTTCCCGAATTGACCTTTGTTAATGTGATTGACCCGGTGGTCGATTATCTAGCGTCCCTTTCCCCACAGAAAGTGGGCTTGCTTGGCACGCGTGCCACGGTTCGCAGCGGTGCCTACTCTCACAAACTTGCAGCCAAAAATAGCGAGGTGGAGCTTCAAGCATTGGCTACACCATTGCTTGTTCCTTTAATCGAAGACGGATTTCTAGGGACAGGGATAGATGCAAGTGTTCTAGCACATTACTTAAAAGACCCGGCCATGAACGGCATTACTTCCCTTGTTCCTGGCTGTACACATTACCCATTATTAGAGGAGGCTGCAGCTTCTATTCTTTCAGGTGTGCATTGGGTAGATGCCCCTTCTATAGTTGCTGAGGCCGTTGCCAAACATTGGACGGGTGAGAGTTTCGGGAAGAGTAAATTTTACCTAAGCGATAGTACAGAAAACTTCTTGCGCCTTGCGAAAACCACTTTTGGCATCGAGGCGAATTGGAATTTAAAGGTTCACGAGGGTTAATTTTTTTTCGACAACGGAGAAAAATAACGGTAAAACGTCTCTTTTATGTATCTTAAGAGAGAACCACTCATTCTTTAGAATGCTGCCGCAATCACCTATTACAAACGCGCCAACAATGGACCAGATCCGCTCGTATATCTCTTCTGTAGAGGTTGATGCTCTGTTGTCTAATTTGGAATTCCCAGCTGTAGAAGAAGGCGCCTATTCTCGTTTACCGTTGTTAAAAGAACCTTTTGAAGTAACTGCTATTAAGTGGCCTCCAAAGGGGATGAGTGCTATTCACAAACATGAGGGCTTCTATGGAGCAGTTCGCGTTTTAGAAGGCAGAATAATCAACCGAGCATACATTCATGAAGCCGGAGTACTCAAAGAAGTCGAGGTGACTGAGTTTACAGCTAATGGTGTAGTGGAAGAGCCTGACGGCACAATCCATTTACTTGAGAATGATATGGATACCGCTAGCATTAGTTTACATGTTTATTATCCCGCTGTTTCTAGTTTCGAGGACATGCATTTATACAATATAGATGAAGGTTCCATAGGAATACTAGGAGCTGGTGCTAAGAGTGCCTCTTGGAAGAGTGAGGAGCCTAATCATTTCAAGCGGATCCTACAGAATTCGTTCAGATTTGAGAGTATAACCTTTGAGAACAGTCATTACATATCCCCTTTAGTTCCAAAGCCAACTAAAGAAGAAATACTTAGAGAATTGGGCCAATACTATGACGAGCAAGCCAAGGCTTACGACGGCAATGATTTGAACATAGATTGGCGGCGGAAATATACTTCCGGGGTTAACAGAATCGTAGCCGTTGAGCTTATGAAACGCTACGTAGACGACTACCTAGCGTTGTGTTGTGGTACGGGAAGAAGGCCGCTTGAGATCAGAGAACTAACAGGAAAGCAGTTCGATATCTACGGAGTGGATATCAGTCAGCAAATGGTAGTGGAGAGTGAAAAACGAGGTTTGAAAACCCAATGTGGCGATATCACTAGTGTCCAATTCAACTTAGATCAAACCTACGATTGCATCACCTACCTCTACGCTTTTGGTCACCTAACATGCCGTGAAGACCGTCTAGAGGTCTTGCGCAAATGCAAGAAGCACTTGAATCCTGGGGGAGTTTTCTTCGCTGATTTATTTTGTCTTCGCAACATCTTCGAATGGGGTGGCGAAATTCAGCAATTCCATGAAAAATATAGTTTAGAGGAACAAGGCTATGACAGTGGTGACATCTTCTATAAACGATGCGGCGGGCAATACCGAGCTTTTTTACACTATTTCACCCGAGAAGAAATTCAAGCGTTGTTTTTAGAGGCTGGGTTCGAAAATGTAGAAATTCAAAAAATTGGCTACACCAATCGATCAGGAGAACTACATGATACCTCTGAAGAAGGGATGTATTGGATTAAGGCTTCTTAGTTTATTACCTGTTTTCCCCCCAGCGGTACATCCACGAACTAATTGTAGAAATCAGGAAGCTGAAGAGTATGGCCGTCCATGTGCTTCGTACTTGAAGTCCATCGATCCACTGGTCTGCTACGCCAATGATAATGGCGTTGATGATGAGCAGAAATAGACCGAGGCTCATTACCGTGATAGGAATGGTAACGATAACTAAAAGCGGTTTGAGCGTCGCATTGAGTAATCCCAAAACGATAGCGATTCCAACGGACGTGGTAAAGCTGTCAATCTGAACGCCAGGCAAGACCCAACCAGCGAGAAAAACAGATAGGGAGGAAACGATAAGACGAGTGAGAAGGCTATTATTTTGTTTCATTTGCGGTAAATTGGGTTGCATTAGAAAATACACCCATGAAAATACGTTTTTCCCTGAGCATAGCCGTTTTGTCGGCTCTAGTTTTCACCGCTTGTAATCAAGAAACTACTGCGCCTGCTGCTGCGCCACAGCCCACTAAAGTAATGGTGGAAGCAGATACTTCTGTACGCGCAGAGCTGTTCGAAGATCCACATAGCTACTCTCGTGAGGAATCCAAAGTGACGCATTTGAATTGGGAAGCAGCCGTAGATTTTGAAAATGAAGTCATTACTGCAACAGCAGTATGGACTTTGGAAGAGGGACATGCAGACACGGTCATTTTTGATATCAAAGACTTGCAGGTAAACGAAGTGTTGGTGGATGGAAACCGCGCACTATTTACTATTGAAGGCAATGACCCTTTATTGGGTTCAGCGCTGGTAGTTCCTGCACCGGGCGCTCAGACTATAAGCATATTGTACAAGACCTCTCCAGAGGCAGAGGCGTTGCAGTGGTACCCAGCAGAATTGACCCAAGGGAAGCGTCAGCCGTTCTTGTTTACGCAAAGTCAAGCCATCCTCGCAAGGACTTGGGTGCCTTGTCAAGACCGTCCAGGGGTGCGGTTTACCTATGAGGCTACGGTGAAGGTGCCTAAGGAAGTATTGGCACTAATGAGTGCGTCAAACCCAACACAGAAAAACGACGAGGGCATCTATGAGTTTAGCATGCCACAGCCTATACCTTCTTACTTGCTTGCATTGGGCGTGGGTGACCTAGCATTCATTCCGTTGGGTGAGCGCTCTGGGGTATATGCTGAACCGGAGATGGTACGGAATGCGGCGTACGAATTCGCACAGACCGAAGACATGATTGCGGATGCAGAGGAGATGTACGGACCGTATTATTGGGGCCGCTACGACATGCTTGTGCTCCCGCCGTCGTTCCCGTTTGGGGGGATGGAAAACCCTAGACTAACGTTCTTGACACCAACGGTTGTCGTGGGTGATATGAGCTTAGTGAGCTTGATTGCACACGAGCTGGCTCACAGCTGGAGCGGTAATTTGGTGACCAACGCAACGTGGAATGACTTCTGGATTAATGAAGGATTCACGGTCTACTTCGAGATGCGCATTATGGAAAAGCTCTACGGGGTCGATTTTGCGGACATGCTTGAGGCATTAAGCTACGACGATTTGCAAAAAGAATTGGCCGTGATGCTGGAGGAAAATGTGGAGGCGACGTCATTGAAACAAGATTTGAAAGGCAAGAACCCGGACGATGGTGTTAATGCCATTGCATACGATAAAGGGTTCCATTTCTTGCGCTTATGCGAGAACACGGTGGGCCGCGAAAAGTGGGACGAATTCTTAACCTACTACTTCGACAAATACAAATTCAAAACCATGGTTACCGAAGTTTTCTTGCAGGAATTGGCTGGGGTGATGACTCAGGAGCAATGGGATAAAGTGGGTGTAGAACAGTGGGTATACGGTACCGGACTGCCTGTGAACTGTCCATTCCCAGCATCCAATCGCTTCGTCGTGGTAGACGATGCTGTGACGATGCTGATGAATGTAGATCCAAATGCAGCGGATGCACGAAGTATGGCTTATTTACCGCAAGAAACGACCATCCGCTGGACGACCCAGGAATGGCTGCGCTACATCAGAGGTATTGAGGCCGGTGGCGCCACAGAGGGACATTATGCGTTAGCAGACGGAAACTATGGTTTCAGCGGTAGCCCAAACCCTGAGATAGTGGCAGCATGGTATTCCGCTATCCTGAAGACAGGGTTTGAGGGCTACGATAACGACGTCTATACGAAGAAAGTCGAGAGCTTCTTGGGCAGCGTAGGACGCCGCAAGTTCATAGTACCGATGTACCAAAGCATGTTGGAGGGCGATGAAAAACGCCAAGCTTGGGCCAAGAAGATTTATATGGAGTCTAGAGCGTCGTACCACCCATTGGCACAAGGAACTTTGGACGCCCTGTTTGCCGAGCAGATGTAATGCAGTTGCATCCCATTCACGAGGCTTTAATTCCGCATGTCCAGCCGGACCGCATCAACGACTTCATGCGCTACTTTCAAACGTTTGAAGGCGGTTATGCCGAGGGCGATACGTTCATGGGCGTGATGGTTCCTGACCGTCAGAAGGTTGCCAAAGTATATTTCGATCATTGGGACGAGTGTGTTTTACGCAGTGGTCTTGTGCACCCCATTCACGAGGTGCGTCACACAGCACTTTTTACGTTAATGCGCTACTACGGGAAGGAGCGCAATCGCAGGCAGCATTGGCACGATGTGTTGTACAGCTGCTTTGAAGGCATTAATAACTGGGATCTGGTAGATACGTGTGCGCACAAGATTTTTGGGCAACACGCCTTTAATACAGGCTATTTTTCGACGTTGGAGGAGTTACTTGAAAGTTCCAATGTGTGGAAGAAGCGTACGGCCATTGTGGCACAGCTGTGGATGTTAAAACAAGGCAGGTACGATGAATTACTCGCCTACGCACCGGTAGCTGCAGAGGATGCCCCTGAGATTCTCCAAAAGGCCATAGGTTGGTTAATGAAATGCCTGTGGCAGCAACAACCCGAATTGGCCGAGGATCATATGGCTGCCTATTTGCAGGAAGGGTTATATACGCGTTTGATTGTACGTATTGGATTGGAAAAGGCAGGGAAGGACTACCGAAATCATTTCTTGGCGACGTTCGCTCCGAAGTAATCTACAGCCCTAATTGAACATGAAGGCTGTCCGATTCTGGCCACAACAGTTCAAAACTGCCCTTGTTCCTGTCGTTTTTACGTTCCTCTTCTTCGTCTCGCTTGAAAAGCGTCTTCAGGTCTTCTTTCTCTTGCTTGAGGGTCGATTTTAGGGAGGTGCGAATCTGTTGTCGGTCTAAGCTGATACAAGGATCGTCCATGTTACAGCCCACGAGAAGCCTCATGTATGGCTGATTTTCGGTTTCAGCTTCAGCCACCCAAGTTCCCAGATCACGGTTTGAATTCTTGCCGCGCAAGGCCAAATCTTTGAGCCCAATCCGGATGCTATATTCGATATCATCGGTCTCTAGATTCTGCCAACCGTTTACCCAAAGATTGATGGCGCTATTGTCCACGCGAGTCTCGGGTATGATCAAGGTATCTCCACGAATCTGGAACGGTCCCTTTAAATACGGAAAGTCGATGCGAGAGAGTTCGTCGCGGTCTACAAAAGCACTAAGCTCTTGGAGTGGTGCGTAGTTCTGCAAGGTTCCGCTGCGTATTTCCGCTTCAGCATCAATACTGGTGCGCTTTGAGATGACATCCCATTCTCTATCGAAGTAGAAGGTCAATTCCGCTGTTGCGTTCACCGTCCCTTTCAAATTACTTTCATCAAGGTCTTCAATATCGAAGCTGTCGAAGCTTTTTAGAAGTTGGTCCATCTCTATGGTAGTACAGGATGCTGAACTCCAAAAACGACTACCGGTAGATTCTTCTGCCAAGGCCCAATTCCCTCTGAAGGTTCCTCCACATCCGTCAATGCGCATTTCTCTACCTAAAAGCTTTGTACCACGGTTGTATATGGTCCCTCGCAATCCTTTACCGTCAAACTTTCCTAGGTTGAGGTTGTCGATGAATAGGTCTACCTCAAAATCGAACCCGAAATCCTCGTCCTCGTCTTCACCATCTTCAAATTCCCAAAAGAGTAGGGGGTCAGCATCTATGGTCGGACTTTCTAGGCGCAACGCTACTTGTGGTCGGCCGTTTAATGCATCAAGGACAGCTCCTGAGGCCACTGCGTTGTTGGGTCCGCTCTGCACAAAACATCGGTCAACTCGGATATCATCACCTTTCACAGTTAATTCCGCTTCAAGATTTTCAAAGTGGATGTTGCTCTCGCTGATCCCAAAGCTCACCTCTTTCAACTGCAAATTCCCCTCAAACACAGTCTCTCCAATGGGCTCAAACTCATCCCAATTGTTAAAGCGTTGTGCAATGGTAAGCTCAGTGCCGCTCCAGAATCCCATAGGATCATTGAGCGTTTCGATATCGACGAAAGCGAAGAGTTCACTAAGGTTAGAGCCGCCCTCAACATTGGCACTCAACAATGGTTTTTTACCGTCCAGCGAAGCTGAACCGCGCAACTCTCCTGTGGTCGTTTTCAGGGCGATGTTTTCAATGTTGATGCTAGGAACATCGTCCCAAATAATATCAACGCTGGCACTGCAGTCTGAAATGGAAATTCCTTTGTAAGAGAACGCGCTACCCGCCGGTTGAAGGTATAGCGCCCATTGGTCGTAGCTGCCTTTCCAGCGCAGCGAGCTGTTGAATTTCTCGATAGAAATATCTTCAAATTCGAGCAGTGGTAAGCTTTCCATTACGGGCAATAGATCGCCAGTTTCTAGGGCCAATTCACCACCGTCTTGATTTAAAGAGCCGCTTAAAAGGCCGCCATTTACATTGATTTTTGCCGAGGAGATCTCCCAGTTATTTGCTTCGCTATTAAACTCGAAGGCCCCTGCAAGTGCTGCCTCACGTACCCAGAGTTCTCGATCTAAACGTAGCTCATTTTCTATGAGGTCCGCGCGTCCACTCAAGGTGATTGCTTCATCAATGACCCCGGAAAGAACAGCACTATTTGCATAACACGTATAGTCGATGCCGTCTGCAGGGGCAAGGTAGGTAAGGGCTAAATTCTGAAGTTCAACGCGGTCCAACCCGACGCTCGTGGACGCATCACCTTCTGTGGAATTAAACAAATCCCAATTCGCTTCTTTCCCATTGTCGAACAAATGCAAACGGCCTTCACTTACACTTAATTCTTCGACCACATATTCCCCTTGAATAACGGAAAATACGTTCATGCCTAGACCCACATATTGGGCCTCTAGGAGAAATTCGTTTTTTCGAAGCGGGTCTTCAATGCGCACATCGTTCAGGGCGATGCGTACTCGAGGGAATCCGCCGAGCAAATCAAGTTCAATAGTGCCCACAGAAACGGGTGCCTTGAGCTGCTCGTTAATCTTCGCTACGCCGCCGGCGATGATGGCATCTTGTTGCGTATAAATGTACCCGGCGGCGCCACCTAGTAGCAACACCACAATTGCGAGCAGTATACCAAGAACCTTCAATGCCTTACGCATTCGCTTATCTCGTTTTTAAGAAGCCCACCTCTTTAGCATCGAGGTGCCTGTAATCGCCTCTGTTTAATCTCTTTTTAGTTAGACCTGCGAAGGAAACGCGGTCCAATTTCTCCACCTCGAAACCATAATGAGCAAACAGACGGCGAACTATTCGAGGCTTGTTTACGTGAATACGCATACCTAATTCGCGCTTGTTCTTCTCGTCGGTAAAATTGATTTCCTCCACCGGAACCGGTCCATCGTCTAGGACAGTACCTGCTGCAATGGTATCGAGCTGTTGTTTACTTAACGGCTTATCAAGCACGATATGATAAATGTTCGCTGCACCATTAACTCCTTTGGTCAATTTTTTGGCAGTATCCGCGTCGTTAGTCAACAAAAGCACTCCGGTGCTTCCACGCTCCATTTGCCCAACAGGATAGATTCTTTCGTTGCATGCATTACCAACAAGATCAAGAACGGTTTTACGCGCTTTAGGATCGTCCATCGAAGCGAGGAATCCCTTTGGCTTATTTAAGAGCACATAACGCATCTTATCTGTCTTCAACGTGGTACCGTTGTATTTCACGACATCTGTAGGCTTCACTTTGTAGCCCATGGAAGTCACGACTTTATTGTTGACCGAAACCAATCCTGCACCGATGAGGTCATCAGCCTCGCGTCGTGAACAAATGCCTGCATTTGACAAATACTTATTCAAACGAACTTCGTCGCTAGCACCACTGAGTTGCTCCGCAGTTTTGCTGCGAACGCCTCTGTATTTTTTCACAGGGCGAGCACCGCGCTCTGGGCGGTCACCTCTTTCCTCGCGGTCCCAAGTTTTCTTCGGGCCACTCGCAAAGCGATTGTTTGAGTTTTGAGACTTTCCTCGACGAGGTCCGTTGCTATTAGAACGACTGTTGCGCATGGCAGGAATATTTTCTACAAAGTTAGCTTAGTTCGAGGCCATTAGCACTACGATAGCGAGGGAATGACTAACATTCTAGAGCAATTATTTCAGGCACGAAACTTTTCGCTCGGTAAAAGAAGAGCAGGAGCTGCCATTCATTACAGTGGTATTTGACCATTAAAGGACCTATTTCTCCGTGAATACGCTCTTTTTGTCCGCGAGAAATAAGCTCTTCAGGAAGTCCTCCGTGCCTCCGGTATTTCACTTCAGCAACAATCAAAATGCCATTTTTTCGAGCGACAACATCAATCTGAGTACGCGAGCGTCTGTAGTTTTCGACCAGGACCTCACATTGGTCATTTCTCAAGTAGGCTGCCGCATGCTTCTCGTACAATCGATAATCCATATACAAAGGTTGCTGTATATGGTGCCTGCTGGCAAGAATGGTGGAAAACTTTAAGTTATCAGCAACTTAGAGCGTGAAGGCGATTTCATGCTGAGAAATTTCAGCATGGCTGCCAATGACAATCGGAAACTGCCGTGAAGTATGTCCGAAAGGCATGTTTTGAAGTACCGGAATTCCTGCGGCTTCAAAGTATTTGACCAAGGTCTGTTCTACAGCGTCTCCCCAAGGTGTATCGTGGTCATGGATGTCAGAGAATTGGCCTAAGAGGACAGCGTTTACTCCATTAAAAGCACCTTTTCGCTTCAAAGCCAGGAGCATTCGGTCGAGGTGGTAATGGTATTCGTCTAAATCCTCAAGCAGCAGCACTGTACCCTCTAATGTTGGTAGGGAAGGTGTGCCATAGTTGGAGTAGATGACGCTCAAATTCCCACCAATGACCTTACCGCTGCAAGGCGTTGCCGACGAGGTTAGCGCTAGCGGTTTCGGTCCGTTTTTAAGCACTTCAAAAGTGGCCTCCAGGTCTTCCTTATTCGTTTTTTCAAAGCTCACTGGCATGGCAGCATGAACACTAGGTATACCTTTTTGACAAGCATGCGATAAAAAGGTGGTAAAGTCCGAAAAACCAATGAGCCACTTGGGCTGTGCTTGCAAGGCGTCCCAATCAATATCGTCTACAATTTCCGCACTTCCATATCCGCCTCGAATGTTCCAAATGGCCTTAACCTCTTCGTTGTGAATAAGCGCATTGGTAGTACGAATACGCACCTCTTTCGTACCGGCTACCTGTCCGTCCTGCAGTAAAATGTCTTCAGAATAAAAGACGTTGAAGCCCGCGACTTCGATGTAGGCCTTGGCCGTTAAAATCATTTCCCTAGTAGCAAACCTTGCGGTGGCACTCAATCCGATCAAATCGCCGGGCTTTAATAAAGCGGGAATTCTTTGTTTCATAGCGGAAAAATAGCACATAAAACCTTCCTATCTTCGCGATACCATTAATAAGGTCATTAGTCCACATGAGTACGAACAAAAAAATCATGGTTACGGCAGCTTTGCCGTATGCCAACGGTCCCATCCACATTGGTCACTTGGCCGGCTGCTATTTGCCGTCGGACATCTACGTGCGCTACATGCGAATGCGGGGTCGGGATGTGAAGTTCGTTTGTGGCTCTGACGAGCACGGTGTGCCTATTACTATCAAAGCGAAAAACGAGGGCATCACACCGCAAGAGGTGGTGGATCGTTACCACGCAATGATGGGCGGTGCCTTTGAAGAGTTTGGGATAAGCTTTGACCATTACAGCCGCACTTCGAGCGAACAGCATCATAAGAATGCCAAAGAGTTCTTCATGAACCTCTACGAGAAAGGTGCGCTTGAAGCGAAGGAAACGCAGCAGTATTTTGATCCTGAGGCGGGCCAATTCTTGGCCGACCGCTACATCACAGGGATTTGTCCTAAATGTAGCGATGAAGAAGCCTACGGAGATCAATGTGAGAAATGCGGCACCTCTTTGTCGCCTACAGAACTTATCAATCCTAAGAGTGCCCTAAGTGGCGCTAAACCGGAGTTGCGTAATACGACGAATTGGTTCTTGCCGCTCGACAAACTAAGCGATGAACTACGCACGTTTTTAGAGAGCCGCGAAAATTGGAAGCCCAACGTCATTGGTCAGTGCATGAGCTGGTTAAATGCCGGCGATGGACTGCAGCCGCGTGCGATGACTCGCGATTTGAATTGGGGTGTCCCTGTGCCTGTGGAGGGCGCCGAGGGCAAGGTCATGTACGTATGGTTCGATGCACCTATTGGATACATTAGTGCCACACAGGAACTTCTGCCGAACGATTGGGAGCAGTACTGGAAAGGCGACGATGCGGAAATCGTGCACTTCATTGGAAAAGACAACATTGTATTCCATTGCATCATCTTCCCAGCCATGCTGCAGCAGCACGGAGACTATGCATTGCCAAAGCAGGTGCCGGCGAACGAATTCCTCAACCTTGAGGGCCGTAAGTTGAGTACCTCGAAAAACTGGGCGGTTTGGTTGCACGAATACCTACAAGATTTCCCAGGTCAGCAGGACGTACTTCGCTATGTGCTCACTGCTACAATGCCTGAAACCAAAGACAACGACTTCACCTGGGCGGACTTCCAGCAGCGCAACAACAGTGAGCTTGTGGCGGGCTTTGGAAACTTCGTAAACCGCGTGATGGTCCTTACACACAAGTACTACGACGGTGTTGTGCAAGAGCCGGGTACATTGACTGATGCAGACCGCGAAGCATTAGCGACAATGGCGCAGTACGGACGTCGTATTGCCAAAAACTTGGAAGATTTCAAATTCCGTGAGGCGATCGGTGAGGCCATGAGTCTAGCCCGCCTTGGAAATAAATACCTCCAGGAGCAAGAGCCTTGGAAAGTGTACAAACAAGACCCAGCCCGTGCCGGAGCGGTACTGTATGTCGCTACACAAATCACGGCAGTATTGAGCATTGTCTTTGAACCGTTCCTTCCAAGAACAGCGGCCAAGCTTCGCAGCATGTTGGCGATGGACACCTTACCAGAATGGGAAGCGACCAACAACGAAACCATCGTAGCCGCAGGCATACAGCTCGGTAAAGCGGAGTTGTTATTTGCTAAAATTGAAGACAGCCAGGTAGAAGCGCAACGCGCAAAACTTGAAGCAACCTTAGTTCAAAAAGAAGAAATAGTGGAAGAGAGCACGCACGCACCACAGAAAGATGATATCAGCTTTGATCAATTCATGGGAATGGACCTTCGCGTAGGAACCATCCTTGAAGCAGAGCGCGTACCAAAGGCAGACCGACTGCTCAAATTCTTGGTAGATACAGGCCTTGATAAGCGTACCATTGTAAGTGGTATTGCTGAACACTTCTCACCAGAAGAAATGGTGGGTAAGCAAGTGACAGTATTAATGAACCTGCCTCCTCGTAAGATTCGTGGGGTAGAAAGCCAAGGCATGCTGCTTATGGCGGAAGACGCAGACGGTAAGCAACGCCTTATGAGCCCGGAGGGCGGTGCAGCGAGCGGTTCAGTAATTGGATAATATTCTGGCTCCGTAGTTCAACGAATAGAATGCAGGTTTCCGGTACCTGAGATAAGGGTTTGATTCCCTTCGGGGCTTCTAAAAACCCGCGCCACAGGCGCGGGTTTTTTTATAATTCCAACATCACATTCACGGCGCTTTTGCCCTTCTCACCCTCTTGCAAGTCGAAGGTGACGGTATCTCCCGCAGTGATCTGGTGTTTCAGTCCACTGATATGCACGTGGTATTCATTGTCGGCGCCTTCTTCTTTGATGAAGCCGAAGCCTTTGTCGATGTTGTAAAATTTTACGGTTCCTTTCATAGTTGTCAAAGCTAGCAATAAAAAAAGGCCTCCCCTAAGGAAGGCCTTCATTGAAATCTTGAGATATAACTTACGCTTGTTTTACGTTTACAGCGTTTAATCCTTTCTTTCCTTCTTGCAATTCAAACTCGACCGCATCGCCTTCGTTAATTTGATCAACGAGACCTGTTACGTGTACAAAGTACTCTGTGTTTGAATTGTCGTCTTTAATAAAGCCAAATCCTTTGTCTGTATTAAAGAACTTTACTGTTCCTTGATTCATAATAATAATTAAAGTGCGAAGGTCAGTTTTAATTTCGAGTGTAGCACTATCATTTTCAGTTATTTAAGGAAAATTATCATTTTAGGTCTCATTGTGTACATTTGGACTTAAGTAAAGGGCTATTAGCTCAGCTGGTTCAGAGCGCTGCCTTGACAGGGCAGAGGTCACTGGTTCGAATCCAGTATAGCTCACAAAGAAAAAGCCGTGCACCGGAGTGTGCGCGGCTTTTCTTTGAGTAAAAGAGCCGAGTTTTCAGGTTCTTTTGCCGAAAGGCAAAAAATCCAGTAAGCTTCACGGAAATAGGGTAATGTAGAATGTTATCTAGCTATCATCCAGCGTAACGATTGTGTTGCCGAATCGTGTTGAATTTCGATGATGTACGCACCTGGTGCAAGAATAGGTAGAGTAGAACTACCTGCTTCAGCTTTCCATTCACGAATCTTTTTCCCTTCTATGCTACGGATAACAACGGTGCTGAATTTCTCAACTTCCAAAGTAGCATGCTCCTGACTTGGGTTTGGATAAAGTGCTACCTGTTGAAGTGATCCTTCACTGATAGTCATTTGTTGCGGACTGTACACATTGAGTACGACATTCACATTTTTATAGCTAACGGTACCAGAACTATCGATCATTACTGTATCGCAATAAGTGTCTGAACAGCTGCTTATGCCTATGGCACTCGAAACAGAACCTGTAACAGTAACACAGAGCGAATAAACACCAGCTTGTGTATAAACGTGAGTTGGGTATTT
>CBFHHP010000036.1:13816-18887 GCA_965655745.1 uncultured Schleiferiaceae bacterium | reverse complement strand
AATCGCCCACATCGATCACGGGAAGTCTACCTTGGCTGACCGCCTGTTAGACGTGACTTCCGCCGTAAGTGACCGTGAAAAGCAAGACCAGCTTTTGGACGATATGGATCTCGAGCGTGAGCGTGGTATTACCATCAAATCGCATGCGGTCCAGATGTACCATGAGAAAAACGGAGAAAAATACACGATCAACCTGATCGATACTCCAGGACACGTAGACTTCTCCTACGAAGTTTCACGTTCTATTGCTGCGTGTGAAGGAGCCCTATTGATTGTAGATGCCGCGCAAGGTATCCAAGCGCAGACTATCTCAAACCTGTATTTGGCCCTCGAGCATGATCTAGAGATTATTCCTATTCTCAACAAGATTGACCTGCCTTCTGCCAACCCAGAAGAGATCGGCGACCAAATTATTGATTTGATAGGTTGTGCCCGCGAAGAGATATTACACTGTTCGGCGAAGACCGGACAAGGTGTGCCGGAAATTCTCGATGCCATTATCGAGCGTATTCCAGCACCTGAAGGAGATCCGGACGGGCCACTTCAAGCCTTGATTTTTGACAGCCACTTCAACCCGTTCCGAGGTATTGAGGCCATTTATAAAGTCGTCAATGGCTCGATTAAGAAAGGCCAGCGCGTAAAATTCATGTCTACCGGTAAGCAATACGATGCTGATGAGATTGGTGTAAATTTGATTAAGCAGAACCCGACGAAGGAAATTAAAACCGGGGATGTTGGCTACATCATTTCTGGAATAAAGGATGCCAAAGAGGTAAAAGTTGGTGATACGATTACGGCTGTAGAAAACCCTGCAGATATTGCTATCGAAGGGTTTGAAGAAGTCAAGCCAATGGTATTCGCAGGTATTTATCCCGTGGAAACAGAGGAATTCGAAGAGTTGCGTGCTTCATTAGAAAAGCTACAGCTGAACGACGCCTCGCTAACATTTGAAGCAGAGACCTCAGCTGCGCTTGGCTTCGGCTTCCGTTGTGGGTTCCTTGGAATGCTACACATGGAGATCATCCAGGAACGATTGGAGCGCGAGTTCAACATGACAGTGATTACCACCGTACCGAACGTTAGCTATAAGGCTTACTTGAAAAGCGACCCGGATAATGTTCTGTGGGTTCAAAACCCTACTGACTTCCCCGATCCAACGAAGATGGACTATATGGAAGAGCCTTTCATCAAAGCACAAATCATTACTAGTTCAGACTTCGTTGGCCCTGTAATGAACCTGTGTATTGGAAAGCGCGGTCAGTTGACCAACCAAACGTACCTCACTAGCGATCGTGTGGAGCTGAGTTTCGATATGCCGCTAGCTGAAATAGTTTTTGATTTCTACGACCGATTAAAAACCATCTCTAAAGGGTATGCTTCTTTCGACTACCACCCTATTGGTTACCGTGAAAGTGTACTTGTTAAGGTGGATGTCATGCTAAATGGTGACCCCGTAGATGCATTGAGTGCGTTGATCCACAAAGACAACGCATACGACATCGGTAAGAAGATGTGTTCCAAGCTGAAAGAATTGATCCCGCGTCAACAGTTTATGATTGCCATTCAGGCAGGTATTGGCAATAAGATTATCGCCCGTGAAACGCTAAGTGCATTGCGTAAGGACGTTACTGCCAAGTGTTACGGTGGTGATATCTCGCGTAAGCGCAAACTCCTTGAAAAGCAAAAAGCGGGTAAGAAGCGCATGCGCCAGCTTGGTAACGTGGAGATTCCTCAAAGTGCCTTTTTAGCGGTTCTAAAGCTGAACGATTAAGACCTATCTTGTAGGTATGATTACACCTACAATCGTCGAATTCGAAGGCGCACTATTATGTGGCGCCTCTGCTCCCATGTCTCTTCGCTCCTTCACTCCTTGGACCCTTTGGCCCAAAGTGATGCCGGAGCTCGCTCGTTTGAGCAACCGCTGTAATGCAGACCTGGTTTCGTTGCGCTCTTTTGACGGCGTGCCTGTTTTCGGTCCCACGGCAGATCCAAGTTTTACCTACTGGGGTGGTGCTGAAGTAAACGGTCCCAACGAAGGTCTCGAGCACCTTGAAATTCCAGCGGGCACCTATGCTGTGTTTCATTACAAAGGGCTGAGCAGCGACTCTGAAGTCTGGCGCTATATCTACAGCCAGTGGCTTCCAAATAGTCCATGGGAGTTGGACAACCGCCCGCACTTCGAACGCCTGGGAGCGAAGTATAAGAACGAGGACCCAAATTCAGAAGAAGACATTTATATCCCTATTCGAGCGAGAGCATAAAAAAACCCCGACCAAAGGCCGGGGTTTTTGATGTGTTAGCCTTGCGGCTGCGTTTAGGATCTTATTTGTTGTTGCTCAATGAAGCGAACAAGAAATCGCGGTTCATGCGCGCAATGTTTTCTAGGGAAATGCCCTTTGGACATTCTACCTCACAAGCACCGGTATTGGTACAGTTACCAAAGCCTTCTAGGTCCATTTGGTTCACCATATTCAATACACGCTCCTTCGCCTCAGGCTGCCCTTGTGGAAGCAATGAGAACTGGCTGATCTTCGCTGATGCAAACAACATCGCTGAGGAGTTCTTACATGTTGCAACACATGCCCCACAACCAATACAAGTTGCAGCATCGAATGCCTTGTCTGCGTTTTCCTTTGGTACAGGAATAGCGTTGGCATCGATCGTGTTACCCGAGGTGTTTACCGAGATAAATCCTCCGGCACGCTGAATGCGGTCAAAAGCAGAACGGTCCACCATCAAATCTTTGATGATAGGAAACGCCTTCGCACGGAACGGCTCAATATAGATGGTATCGCCACTCTTGAATTCACGCATGTGTAACTGACATGTTGTGATTTTACGGCCTGGACCGTGCGCTTCACCATTGATAAAGAGCGAACACATACCACAGATACCTTCACGACAGTCGTGATCGAATACTACCGGCTCAATGCCCTGGTCGATCAACTGCTCGTTCAAGTAATCGAGCATCTCAAGGAAGCTCATGTCCTCCTCTACACCCGAGATTGGGTAAGTTTTCATTTCACCCTTTGCTTCAGGGCCTGCTTGTCTCCAGATCTTTAATGTTAAATCCATAGTCTGAATTATTTGTAAGAACGAGTCTTCAATTCAACATTCTCGAAAGTCAATTCTTCTTTGTGCAATTTGGCTTCTGCAGGAACACCTGTGAACTCCCATGCACTTACAAAGGCAAAGTTTGCATCATCACGTAATGCTTCACCTTCCTCACTTTGGTATTCTTCGCGGAAGTGACCACCACAGCTCTCGTTGCGCTCTAGTGCATCCTTCGCCATTAACTCACCAAGCTCGATAAGGTCAGCCACACGACCTGCCTTATCTAGTTCAGGGTTCATGCCGTTAGCAGAACCAAGCACTCGAACATCTGAGTAGAACTCTTCGCGTAATGCCTGAATATCAGCAATCGCTTGCTTTAAGCCTTTCTCATTACGAGCCATACCAACTTCGTTCCACATAATCTTACCGAGACGCTTGTGGAAGAAGTCAACAGATTTGGTACCGTTGTTATTAATAAACTTGTCAGTGCGCTCACGAACAACTTTTTCAGCTTCTTCAAATTCCGGAGAGTCTGTGGAGATTGCACCAGTACGGATATCCTTACTTAAGAATTCACCTACTGTGTAAGGTGCAACGAAGTATCCATCCGCAAGACCCTGCATCAATGCAGATGCACCTAGGCGGTTGGCACCGTGGTCTGAGAAATTGGCCTCACCCAAAGCAAAACAGCCCGGGATTGAAGTCATCAAATTGTAATCTACCCAAAGACCTCCCATGGTATAGTGTACTGCTGGGTAAATCATCATAGGCTCCTTGTACGGGTTCGATGCCGTAATCTTCTCGTACATCTGGAAGAGGTTACCGTATTTAGCTTCAACGACCTTCTCGCCCAATGCTTTGATATCTGCATCAGACGGGTTGTTCACACCTTTTACGAGTGCTTCCTCTTTTCCGTAACGAACGATAGCCGCTGCGAAATCTAGATAAACTGCTTCACCCGTTTTGTTTATACCATAGCCTGCGTCACAACGCTCTTTTGCTGCACGCGAGGCAACATCACGAGGAACAAGGTTACCGAAGGCCGGGTAACGACGCTCTAGGTAGTAATCTCTGTTCTCCTCTGCGATATCGTTTGGATGAAGTTTACCCGTACGGATTGCTTCTGCATCTTCTTTTTTCGCTGGCACCCAAATGCGACCGTCATTACGCAATGACTCCGACATTAAGGTCAACTTACTTTGGTTCTCACCACTTACTGGAATACAGGTCGGGTGAATCTGTGTGAAACATGGGTTTGCCATGAATGCACCCTTGCGGTGTGCTTTCCAAGCAGCAGTCACATTCGATCCCATAGCGTTGGTCGATAGGAAGAATACGTTACCGTACCCGCCCGTACAAAGCAGTACCGCGTGTGCACTATGACGCTCAAACTCACCGGTTACCAAGTTCTTCGCGATGATACCACGGGCTTTGCCGTCTACGACAACGAGCTCTTGCATTTCATGACGTGCATACATTTTGACACGACCCTTAGCAATCTGGCGGTTCAATGCAGAGTAGGCACCTAACAACAATTGTTGACCTGTCTGACCTTTAGCGTAGAACGTACGACTCACCTGAACACCACCGAAAGAACGGTTGTCTAGCAAACCACCGTAATCACGCGCAAAAGGAACACCTTGAGCGACACACTGGTCAATGATATTACGGCTTACCTCAGCCAAACGGTGCACGTTGGCCTCTCTTGAGCGGTAATCACCACCTTTGATCGTATCGTAGAACAAACGGTAGACCGAATCCCCATCGTTCTGGTAGTTTTTCGCCGCGTTGATCCCCCCTTGTGCTGCGATAGAGTGTGCACGACGTGGAGAATCTTGGAAACAGAATGCTTTCACGTTGTAACCCATCTCAGCCAAAGAAGCTGCTGCAGATGAACCGGCTAGACCGGTACCTACTACAATTACATCAATTAATCTTTTGTTTGCAGGCGATACCAATGGGATCTCGCCTTTATGCTTTGTCCACTTCTCGCCTAATGGGCCTGCTGGAATCTTGG
>CBFHHP010000036.1:11582-13719 GCA_965655745.1 uncultured Schleiferiaceae bacterium | reverse complement strand
CGCTACAGCAATGAAGCCAGCCGGGATCAACCAAGCGAAAGCGGTCATTGTTTTATTAATCAGCGGTGTGTATTTCGGGTGGTTAATACCCAACGATTGGAACGCGCTCGAAGCACCGTGGCTCAAGTGAAGCGCCAAACCTGCAAGAGCTACCACGTAGAATGCAGTGTACCACCACTGTTCAAAAGCGGTTACCGTTAGCGTCCAAAGGTCTTTATTTCCGTTGGCATCAGTACCAAGGGTACCGAAGTGCATTTCGTACCAGAAGCTCTTCATGTGAACCACAATGAAGAAAAGCGTGAGTAAACCAAGAAGCGCCATCTTGCGCGAAGCCCAAGAAGCATTGGCCGCCTGGTTCTCTTTTACGTACCCTACTGGACGTGCTGCTCTATTTTGGCGGGCGAGCATAATTCCATCCACAGTATGAAGAAGTACAGAAGCATAAGTGAGGTAAGAAAGAATTTTCACCACGGGGAAGGTGGTCATAAACTTGCCGTATTCGTTGAATGCAAGCTGACCTTCTTCACCTGTAACAAAGAGTTGAAGGTTACCCAATAAGTGTCCTACCAAAAACGTACACAAAAACAATCCAGTAGCCGCCATCCAATACTTGCGAGCTAATGAAGAGCCGAAAAGCCCTTTTGATGTTGATGCCATAAGCGATTTTAAAGTTTAATAGCCTAATTTTAGCTTGTCAAATTTACGACACAGACTTTTGTCTACATTGCAAACGTGATGAAAATCACCATAGAACGTATCTAAATTAATATAGTCGAGACCTATCATGAGATATCACCAGCTGAATAGCCAGATTTTTATTGAGAATCGCAAGAAATTTACGGGGATGATGAAGCCAAATTCATTGGCCATTTTCACCTCGAATGATATATACCCAACCAGTGCAGACGGACATCTTCCGTTCAAGCAACACAGCGATATTTTATACCTCAGTGGTGCCGATCAAGAAGAAAGTATTCTCGTTTTATTCCCTGATGCTCACAAAGATAGCCTGCGTGAAGTTTTGTTTCTGAAGGAAACCAATGACCTGATCGCAGTATGGGAAGGCGCCAAATACACTAAGGATCAGGCCTTCGACATCAGTGGGATTAAAACCGTTTTCTGGCTGTCGGAGTTTGAAAGAGTGTTCAACGAAATGGCGGTTAATGCCGACCGAATTTATCTCAATGGCAACGAGCATCTGAGAGCACATGTTGAGACTGAGTTACGTCACGACAGAATGAACAAGTGGATTAAAGAACACTACCACGCACATGAATTTGAGCGAAGCCAGCCGCTTCTTCATAGAGTGAGAGGAACAAAATCGGAACTCGAACTTGAGGTTATGCGCAAAGCCGCAGAGATCACCACGAAGGGATACAAGCGTGTTTTGAAATACATGAAACCTGGTGTTTGGGAGCACGAATTGGAAGCAGAATTCATGCACGAATTCTTGATGAATAGAAGCCGTGGATTCGCATACACTCCGATTATTGCGGCAGGTAACAATGCTAACGTGCTGCACTACATTGAAAATAATGACAAGTGCCACGACGGAGATCTCGTATTGTTCGATGTTGGCGCAGAGTATGGAAATTACACCTGTGATGTCACACGCTGCTTCCCGGTCAATGGGAAATTCACGGCGCGTCAAGCGGAAGTATATAATGCCGTTTTAAACGTACACGAAGGCGCCATCGCTTTGCTACGTCCAGGCATTATGTTGGACGATTACCACAAGAAAGTGGGCGAACTGATGACCGAAGAACTCCTAAAACTAGGTTTGATCACTGCTCATGATGTAGCAAACGAAGATCCTGCATGGCCAGCATATAAGAAGTACTTCATGCACGGTACCAGTCACTACTTAGGCTTGGATGTACACGATTATGGGTTATGGACGATCCCAGTTGAGGAAGGTATGGTCTTTACCGTTGAGCCAGGCATCTACATTCCTGAGGAAGGCTTAGGTATTAGAATCGAAGATGATATCGTCATTACCAAAGAGGGGCATGAAAATTTGACTCGTGAAATTCCAAAGACTGTGGAAGAGATCGAGACATTTATGGCAAGCTAATGGATAGCATTCAATATCAAGGCGCCCCTGTATCTTATCAAATTACAGGGGCGCCTTCTTCTT
>CBFHHP010000036.1:6338-11484 GCA_965655745.1 uncultured Schleiferiaceae bacterium | reverse complement strand
ATTTATGGCAAGCTAATGGATAGCATTCAATATCAAGGCGCCCCTGTATCTTATCAAATTACAGGGGCGCCTTCTTCTTTACCCACACTTGTCCTGCTCCATGGATTTTTGGAAGATAGTAGAATGTGGGACGGACTTATTGAAGGTTTTGAAAAACTCGGCAGCGTGGTTCGTGTCGATTTACCAGGCCACGGTAAGAGCGGGAACTTCAGTGAAATGCATTCCATCGAGGATATGGCAGATGTTGTGAATGAGGTCATTGATTTTCTTGGGTTAAAAAAACCTATTGTATTGGGCCATAGTATGGGCGGCTATGTGGCATTGGCCTATGCTGAGTTGTATGAAAATATCGGTGGGCTGGGACTGTTTTTCTCTACCCCGTATGCAGATAGCCAAGCAAGAAAAATGATGCGAGATAAGGCGGAAGCCCTCGTGATTCAGAACAGAAACGCCTTTATCCGAGCAGCAATTCCTCAGCTGTTCAGCGCAGAACTTAGGCCGAGGTTGCGTGAAGTTATTTCTCAGCAGATTGACTACAGTCTAGAGATGAGTGTGGAAGGGGTCGTTGCAGCCATCCGCGGAATGAAAACAAGAGTGGACAGAACGAGATTGCTCATTAATCCGCCAAAGTCCTTGCAGCCTCAGAAGATTGGCGTATTCGCGGGGGAATCGGACACTGTAATTCCAATGGCCTCTGTTCACGAATGGATAGACGCTCCTGGAGTTGGGTATAAGTTCATTTCGAGCCATGGGCACATGGGCCATCTTTCGGATACAGAGAATTGTGCGGCAGCCGTTATCGAATGGTGGAGGAGCTTTTCAGAAATTAACGAATAAAAAAAGGCGCCCCAGAGGGCGCCTTTTTATGTAATTGCAAAAAATTTAGACAACACCCTGATCGAGCATAGCATCTGCGACTTTCACAAAGCCTGCAATGTTAGCACCGCCCACATAATCTACTGTACCGTCTTCACGAGTACCGTATTTCACACACGCAGCGTGGATGTCTTTCATAATTCTATTCAAATGGCCGTCTACCTCTTCACGGGTCCAGCTCATACGCAAGGAGTTTTGACTCATCTCCAAACCTGAGGTAGCTACACCGCCTGCATTGGATGCTTTACCTGGTGAGAAGAGCACGCCATTGCTTTGGAAGATCTCAACAGCCTCAGGAGTACACGGCATGTTTGCCCCTTCACCCAAAGCGATAATTCCGTTGGATACAAGACTTTGCGCGTCGTCACCTTTCAATTCATTTTGAGTAGCACACGGCAAGGCGACGTCCGCTTGAACGTTCCAAGGCGTACCCTCGGTAAAGGAGATGTTATCGAATGCATCCGCAGCCTCTTTGATGCGGCCTCGACGCACATTCTTGAGCGCCATGATAAATTCTAATTGTTCGCGAGTCAAGCCGTCGTTGCACACGATGTGCCCCGAAGAGTCTGACATGGTGATAACCCTGGCGCCGAGTTGTTGGCACTTTTCGGCGGCGAATTGGGCCACATTACCAGAACCTGAGATTACCACGCGTTTGCCTTCAAAGCTGTCGCCTTTGGTAGCAAGCATTTCTTTCGCGAAATACACGGTTCCGTAACCGGTAGCTTCTGGACGAATCAATGAACCGCCCCAGCTCAGGCTCTTTCCTGTGAGCACACCGGTAAATTCGTTGCGTAGGCGCTTGTACTGACCGAACATGTATCCGATCTCACGACCACCAACGCCGATATCACCCGCAGGAACATCGGTGTTTGGTCCAATGTGGCGGCTAAGCTCAGTCATAAAAGACTGACAGAAGCGCATCACCTCGGCGTCCGATTTGCCTTTGGGATCAAAGTTAGATCCACCCTTACCACCGCCCAATGGCAGCGTAGTAAGTGAGTTTTTAAAAATTTGCTCGAAGCCCAAGAATTTAAGTACACTCAAATTCACCGTTGGATGGAACCGCAATCCACCTTTGTACGGACCAATGGCACTGTTGAACTCAACGCGGTAGCCCTTGTTGACGTGAACATTACCCGCATCGTCGGTCCAAGGAACGCGGAACATAATGGTGCGTTCTGGCTCAACAATACGCTCCAAAAGGCTCTTGCCCTTGTACTTTGGATTGTTTTCGATGAATGGAATAACAGATTCGGCGACTTCGACCACAGCCTGCATAAACTCAGGCTCGTTTGGGTTTGCAGCATCGACCTTTGCAACGAAAGCATCGATCTGCGTTTGGTAAAGGCTTGACATAAATGTCTGTTTGTATAGATAGGTTTCTCTAACAAATGTAGAACAAATCTCATCGCACAGACATCAATGGCCCGCAGTTTTCCTTACATAGGTGTGGGGGCCAATTTTAGCAATCACCCCTAAATCCAATAACACTTGTAATGACTTGAATAACTGAGAATTAGAAACATTTAACTTTGATTTCAAATACGCCGAATGCACCTTTCTTCCGTGCGGAAAATGTTGAATAAGTAGTCCTTCTAGCGCCTGTGAGAGGTCAATCTGAGACTCTTTTTTGGCCCAAATGGGATAGAAGCTAGAAACAAGGTGTTCCGCGTCCACCACCAAGCGCGCTATGTCCTCTGCAATAAGCCTGTTTGGCCCCGCACTCATAGGTTGGTACACTGCCCCGGGGAGCGCATAAACCTCCCTCCCGTATTGAAAAGCTTGATTAGCCGTAATCATCGCTCCGCTCTTACGGGCCGCCTCAACAACTAGAGTGGCTAAAGACGAGCCTGCGATCAAACGGTTTCTTACGGGATAATACTGCGGCAGGCTCGCAGTATGAAAAGGCTGTTCTGTGAAGTAACCGCCACCCGCATCTAGAATTTGCTGTGCCAAGCGCGCATGGCGGGGCGGACTCAAGTGTGCTAAACCGCCCGCAAGGAACGCCTGGGTAGATGCCCCGCAGTCTAAAGCAGTACGATGAGCTGTACCGTCTATACCCAGTGCCAAACCCGAAATAATGTTGATGGGAAAGCGGCTCAAATCTTCCACAAAGCGTTTGCACTGATGATTGCCGTAGTGGGTACTTTTTCGCGCTCCAATTACAGCTAGGGGAATCTTTTGATTACTCCACGTGCCTCTGCCAAAGAGCGCAACCGGAGGGTCAGGAATTTCTAGCAAAAACGAGGGGAAGTTATCAACATCTTCCGCGGTTAAAATAGACACGCCTTCACGCTGGCAAATGGCCGCTTCCTTGGCGGCATTTTCACGGGCATTGGACCATTGTTTTTCCAAGTCATTTACATGCTTCAAGGCATTGAAAATTATAGCTTTAAGAGAGGTGTTGCAACGGGCGCTCTCTTGCGCGAATAGGCGCTTCTGGACATTGGTCAATCCTTTGAAGAAATGAAGGGTTAGAAGGTCGTTCATATGGAGTTATTAACAGTTGTCCGTAAAAATTAGTCCGAAGACCCCAAGTGATAAAATATACTTATTCACAGATTCTGCATTTTTGTAATACATGAGAATGGAAACCATCATAATTAACCGCTTACGCAGCACTGGCAAAGTACATTTATCGGGCTGGGGCACCTTCTATTTGAAGGAGCAAAGCGTTCGATGGAATCACATCACCAACACAGCATTCCCTGCTGGAAAATACCTCCAGTTTAGTCCTAATCCGTCTACAGAAAGAGACACCCTTCTGCCTGAAGTCATGAAGTCGCTTGGCGCTTCTATGGAAGTTGCGGAGCAATGGATCGTTCGCAAGATCAAGGGATGGCAAAACGAGTTGGATGAAGGAAATGTTCTCATGTTGCCTGGATTGGGTTCGTTCCCTTCTCAAAACAGGTTCCAGCCAGAACCTGGAACTTTTGATGCACAGAGCTTTGGTTTTGTTCCAGTGATGATTCACAAACTAGAAGAACCAAGCGCCCTTCAGTCTAAAGTCGTGGCTTCGCTTAAAATTGCTTCTGAAAACAAGCAGAACACATTGCAAGCATGGCAACGCGCTGGAGCCGCTGCAGCTGTTGCTGCCCTCTTCAGTTTAGGTGTCATGCAAAGCTCTGTTGCAACCCAGGTGGCCGGATGGTTCACTGCGGAAGATACCCTAGAAATTGAGGCCCTTCCAACGATTGAACCCGCAGCCGAATTACCCACAGTTACACCAAAGCAAGCGGTTGTTGAAGAAGCTCCAGAGACCCCAGCACCTGTTGCTGTAGAGGTAGTTTCACAAGTACACAGCAAAGGGTACAGCGTGATTGTTGGTTCGTTCCGCGAACGAAGCAATGCCAATAACTACGCAGCAGAATTGGCCGCGCAAGGATTAGAGGTAAATTTGATTCCAGGATCGCTGAGAAAAGTTGGTATAGGCCACTATCAAAACAGAGACGAAGCTGTAAAAGCAGTATCAAAACTGAAGGCAACAGTGAATTCTGGCGCCTGGATCTACGCCTACTAAGCGGAAGTTGGACTACCTTTGTCCACAACTAGCAACATCTTATGAGTACGATTAAGAATCCTAAGGACAGCCTTACGGTAATGACGCAGATCGTCATGCCGAACGACACCAATCAGATGAACAACCTCTTTGGAGGTCAGTTGTTGAGCTGGATGGACCGCTGTTGTGCCATTTCCGCACACCGCCACTGTAAGCGTCAAGTAGTGACTTCTACCATTAATAATGTTGCATTCAAAAATGCCATTCCACACGGCGCCATTGTAACTATTGAAGCGAAAGTGAGTCGCGCATTCACCTCGTCTATGGAGGTCATTGCCGATGTGTTTTTAGAGGAGCAGCGTCCGAATGGTGCGCGAATCAAGGCAAACGAGGGCATCTTCACTTTTGTGGCCGTAGATCAATTGGGCAATCCTATCAACGTTCCGAAGATCGAGCCAGAGACTGAACTTGAAAAGGAGCGTTTTGCAGCGGCTTTGAGACGCCGTCAATTAGCTTTGATTATCGCGGGTAAGATGGAGCCGGAGCAGGCGACCGAACTCAAGGCGTTGTTCTACCCTGAAGAATCTCAGCAATAGCCGTTTTTACTTCTTCCGTGGCCAATTCTCGCATCGGATTCGATGCGTAAACAGGCACCTTTCCGTGCTTACTCAATGGCGACTTTCCTTTAGTGATCACCTCGCGCTGATTCTTTTGTGGCGGCCAAGGTCCAAAGCCCAGCATTGGATGTGTGGCACCCCATAGGCTCAC
>CBFHHP010000036.1:3089-6239 GCA_965655745.1 uncultured Schleiferiaceae bacterium | reverse complement strand
GATCACCTCGCGCTGATTCTTTTGTGGCGGCCAAGGTCCAAAGCCCAGCATTGGATGTGTGGCACCCCATAGGCTCACTAGTGGCACGTGCATTAGCGCTGCGGCGTGCATAAATCCTGTATCGCCACTAATAACCAACTTCGCTTCAGCTACAATCGCCATAGCCTGCGCCACTGATGTTTGGGTGGCATCTGCACACATGGGTAATACGGCTTTAATTTCATGCGCCAATTCTTTGTCACTAGGTCCGCCTAAGAGAACAAGCTCCTCCTGAGGTTTCGACTTAAGAATCTCCAACCATTGTTCCGCCGTAAGGCGCTTTCCCGCATGACTTCCGCCAATGACCGCAACAATTTTCCCTTGGAATGCGGCAACATCCGGCAATACAAAGGCCACCTTGTCTTTAGAAAGCATCACACCGGCTGCCTCAGCATAGCGCTCCACAATGGACGGCAAGGCAAAGGTCTTGCTTCTCGTTAACAACAAGAGTGCCCGACGCAAATAGGGCTTTTTAAATGTTCCTCTAGGTAATTTTATCTTTCGTGCATAACGCTTGGATTGAGCTGTCCCTTGCAAATCTATGATGTGATGATACTCCGATGCAGCCGTCTTAAGCAGTGCTTTGGAATCCTTCTCCCAACTAAGCAACATATCCACCCCTTCAAGTAGGGTTGCAGTAGTGCGGAATTGGTCTTTAACCAAAAGAGTAATATGTGCGCCCTCCTTCTTCAACTCCCGGATAACGGGAGCTGTTAGGAGTAAATCTCCAATGGCAGAGTATCTGATAAGAAGAACTTTATGCATCATATCGGTAAGGTAACGCCGAAAATGAGCAATATGCTATACGCTAAGAAGAGGATTGCAAAAATTTCGTTGTACCAACGCGGTTTGAGATAGTACAAGGCATTGGCTCCCTGGTAACTCAAGCCCACCAACACCATTGCGAACGCTAATGGCCCCATGCCCTGCCAGGCACCCAGCGCTCCTAATAGCACCATATAAAAGGCCACTACTGTGCGCATCTTATTGGTCTGATTCGCTCTGCGGTAAGAGTTGAAAATCTGATTGGCGGTCAATAAGAAGAAGCACCCCAAAGGAATCCATACGTATAAATTCCAACCGTATTCGAGGTTTAAGGTAGTGTCAAACGTCACCCATCCCATGTGTTGGAGGGGCAACATAAGCGCCAATGGAAACCCGAACCCAAACAACCAACGAAGCACATGCACCGGGCGAATGTTCGCAGTACGCAATACCAATAACAATGAAATCGCGCTGAACAAAAATCCATTACCGCCCATAAAGATTGGTACAAATGCAGCCAATGTCGCATTGTTCAACAGCCAAAACGAGTTCTTTCGCAACCTGAAGGTCTCCGCAAATTGCCACTGTAATTCGATAAGAAACATCCACACAAGCAATTCGTAGACCGCATAGTCTACCGACCACAAAACTGTAAAAGCCGCAAAAATGACATAGCGAAAATTGGTGCTTTTAAATGACCAGCGCGCTCTGAAAATTAGTCCTGATAAACTCCCTGTAACCGCCAACAAGATTGTGGTCAAAGCCACTTCAACGATGCCTTGATCCGTACCAAATCCCACGAGAATACCCGTGCATAACGCGAGCAGCAGAAGCTTAATCCACGAATAAGTATCAATCTTTCGAAATTGGCGAAGGAGCATTGCTTTTTGTGTGTTATTTTAGCGACGTAAAACGCTCACGCTATGTTAAGAAATTTCTTCGAAGGCTTAGGAGATTTGTTCCAAGCAACTTTTAAAATACTTCCAATCGCAGGTGATTCTGTGAACAGACTATTCATGGCTGTAATTGCAGGTGGTCTTATTTATTGGGTACTTCAGATGAGAAAGCACAAAGCCAACGGCGAAGCTTAATCTCAAATCAACTTTTACAAAAAGCCCCGGCGTGAGCCGGGGCTTTTTTGTTTGGGCTACTCCAGCGCACGCTTCGCGCGCTGGAGAGCATGTGTATTATAGATCGAAACCGATATCAGTACGGTAATTCATGCCTTCAAAACTCACCTCTTTAAGTGCAGCGTAGCTCTTTGCAAGGGCTTCATCCTTATCGGTACCAAAGCTGGTAAAGGCCATCACGCGACCGCCTGAAGTGGTAATTTGCTCACCAGGCTTCGTTCCTGCATGGTAGACCGTGGTGCCCTCGAAATCGCGAAGACCCTCAATGACTTTACCCTTCTCGTAAGAACCTGGGTAACCACCGCTAACAGCCATCACTGTTGCTGCAGTCTGTGGCATTACCTGCACGTCAATCTGGTCCAATGTGCCATTATGCATCGCCACAAATAGATCTACGATATCCGTTTCCAAACGTGGAATAACCACCTCAGTTTCTGGGTCGCCCATACGGACGTTGTACTCAATCACCTTAGGCCCTTTTGAAGTATTGATGAGACCGAAGAACACAAAGCCTTGATACGGCAAATTATCTTTTACCAATCCTTGAATAGTAGGCTCGATGATCTCACGAACAGTGCGCTCGCGCAATGCCTCGTCGAAGAATGGCACCGGACTAACAGCACCCATACCACCGGTATTTAATCCCGTATCGCCTTCACCTATTCTCTTATAATCTTTCGCTTCCGGCAACAAGGCATAACCGCCTTTTCCATCGGTCAATGCGAAGATGCTGAATTCTATTCCAGCAAGGAACTCCTCAATAACCACGCGTGATGAAGCATCGCCGAATTTGGCATCCACCAACATGTTTTTGAGCTCTTCCTTTGCCTCGTCAATGTCTTCAATAATCAATACACCTTTACCTGCTGCAAGACCGTCAGCCTTCAGGACATAAGGCGCATCTAGCGCCTCCAAGAAAGCCTGACCCTCTTCTAAGGTGTCCTTTGTAAAGGTTTGGTAAGCTGCTGTTGGGATGTTGTGACGCATCATAAACTCTTTGGCAAAGTCTTTCGACCCTTCTAATTCTGCCGCCGCCTGACGCGGACCTACCACAACGAGATCAGCCAAGGATGGATCTGTTTTTAGACCGTCATGAACACCAGCCACTAGCGGTGCTTCTGGCCCCACGACTACGATATCAATAGAATTGGCCTTAACAAAAGCGCCCACTTCTGCAGCATCCTCGATGTTCAAGCTAACGTTCTCGCCTAATGCG
>CBFHHP010000036.1:0-2993 GCA_965655745.1 uncultured Schleiferiaceae bacterium | reverse complement strand
TAAAGTGATTAAGCCGCAAAAATAACCCGAAATAGTGGGTTAATAAAGGTCCAATTCAATTAAGACTCGCGTGCGTACAGCCAAGCTGCAAACTCGCGCAATGGCGCCAATCTTTCAGCATCCACACTCACCTTATCCAATGCCTCAAGACTTAAGGCGTAGTAGTGGTCAATCTGCTCTTTAGCGTAGGTATCCACTGCAAGGATTTTGTACAACTCCTGGAAACTGTGCACCTTCTCTTCATTGGGCTCCATGTTGCTGTACGAAGAAAAGTCTATGCCTTGTATCGCTGCGCGACGCTGCGCTTCAATCCACAACAAGGTTTTCTTATTGCTCAGGATATCGCCACCTACTTGCTTTCCGAACTTCTCCGGATCACCGTACACATCCAAATAATCGTCTTTAATCTGGAACGAGGTACCGAGCAATAGCGCAAACTGGTACAGCGCATCTGCATCTTCCTTAGAACCACCACCGACGAGGGCACCAACCTTCATTGCGCAACCGAGCAAGACTGAAGTCTTGAACTGAATCATTTTAATGTAGGTATCGGCTTCTACCTCGTCCATGGTTTCAAAGTCCATGTCCATTTGCTGACCCTCACAAACTTCAAGCGCCGTCTGAGAGAAAGTGCCAAGTACCTCAGGAAGGATGGCAGAATCGCACTGCGCAATGAATTGGTAGGCTTTCACGAGCATACCGTCACCACTTAAGATACCTACGTTTTCGTCCCATTTAATATGTACCGTGGTCTTGCCGCGACGCAATGGCGCAGCATCCATGATATCATCGTGAATTAAGGAGAAATTATGGAACAACTCAATGGCCATTGCTTGTGGCATGGCCTTGGATGGATCGCCATAAATCTGGGCGCCCATGAGCGAAAGAATCGGTCGTAAACGCTTACCACCCAACTGCATGATATAATGCATCGGATTATAGAGCTTGGCAGGAGCCTCCCCCAAGTTCAAGGTGTCGATTTCTTTCTGGAAAAGTGATTGTAAGGCGGCGAGGTTTTTCATGTTATTTGAGCAATTTCAGTAGGTACTTACCGTACCCGCTCTTAACGAGTGGCTCAGCAATTTGTTTAAGCTGATCCGCATCGATGAAGCCTTGCTCATAGGCAATCTCTTCGATACATCCCACTTTCAAGCCCTGGCGCTCCTCGATAACCTCAACGAACTGACCCGCTTGCTGAAGGCTGGCAAAAGTACCGGTATCTAACCACGCTGTTCCACGGTCCAACACCCCTACTTCTAGCTCGCCCCATTCTAAATACTGCTTATTAACATCCGTGATTTCTAGCTCACCGCGCGGCGATGGCTTGAGGTTTTTCGCGATCTCCACCACTCTATTGTCGTAGAAGTACAATCCTGGTACTGCGTAATCACTCTTCGGCGCTGCAGGCTTCTCCTCAATAGAAAGTGCCTTCATGTTGCCGTCAAATTCAACCACACCGTAACGCTCTGGATCGCTCACGCGGTAGGCAAATACAACACCGCCGCTTGGATCCTTGCTTTCTTGAAGCACCTTTGCCATGGACGAACCGTAGAAGATGTTGTCTCCTAAAATGAGGGCAACGTTATCATCACCGATGAACTCTTCACCCAAAATGAAAGCTTGTGCTAGACCTTCAGGGTTTTCTTGGATGGTGTAGGTAAACTCACAACCCAATCTTGAACCGTCGCCCAATAGTTTTTGAAACAATGGTGCATCGTGTGGCGTAGTGATGATCAAGATCTCACGAATGCCCGCCTGCATTAATGTGCTCAATGGGTAATAGATCATTGGCTTGTCGTACACCGGCATTAGCTGCTTACTTACCGCAAGCGTCAATGGATGTAATCTAGTGCCGGAGCCTCCAGCGAGGATAATGCCTTTCATGGTTATTCTTTTTCTGTGTCGGTTTCTTCGTCTACTTCTGAATCGTAAATATCGAGGATATTATCGCTAAGGTCATTTTTTCCCAACCATTTGTCCATGGTAAGTAGGAAAGAAGGCAAGAGAATGAGGTTGCTCATCATAGCGACGAGTAGGGTAATTGAGGTTAAGAGACCTAGTGCTTGTGTTCCACCAAACCCTGAGGTCATAAATACTGAGAAGCCACAGAACAGTACGATTGACGTGTAGAACATACTCAGACCGGTCTCCACAATAGAGCTCTTCACAGCCCATTTTATGTTCCAATTATTGGCTTTTAATTCCTGTTTGTATTTGGCTAAAAAGTGCAAACTGTCATCCACTGAAATACCAAAAGCAATGCTGAATACCAAAATGGTCGACGGCTTCAGTGGAATTCCAAAATATCCCATGATTCCAGCTGTGAAAAGCATCGGTATCAAATTTGGAATCAGTGAAACTAATACCATACGCCAACTCATGAATAGCAGAGCCATAATAAAAGATATGGCTAATACCGCTATACATAAAGAAAGAATTAGATTATTAATTAGGTAAGTAGTAGATCGAATGAACTTGATCGATGCACCAGTAGTGACCACATCATATTTCGCACCGGGAAAAACACGGGCGACCATTGTATCTACTTTAGCCGTTAATGTACGCATCTCTGGTGTACCTAGATCTGCCATTTGTACGGTAATCCGAGCTTTTTGTCCATTAGGAGTAACCATAGAACTTGCCAAACCCGTTTCGTCTTTGGCATCTCTTGGCATATATGTGAGCAGCCACTGTTGTTCGCTTCGAGTAGGCAACTCGTAAAGGTCCGGGTTTCCAAACATTACCCCTTGTTTCGCGAACTTAACAGCATCCACCAAGGAGACTGCTCTACTAAGTTCAGGCAGGGTAGCCAATGAATCTTGAAGTTGTTCGATGCGTCTAAGCGTGCTGAGTTTTTCTACGCCGCCTTCTCGTTTTGTGTCAATAATGATGTCCATTGGAATGACACCACCAAACTTACTTTCAAAGTATTTAACATCTTTATAGATGTCGCGGCTTTTATTAAAATCGGCCGTTAAGTTTCCTGCAGTTTC
>CBFHHP010000035.1:16156-19052 GCA_965655745.1 uncultured Schleiferiaceae bacterium | reverse complement strand
ATATTTCTTGCGGGAAGCTACTTGGTAAAGGCTGCTATAGGTGAAGAAATTGATAATGAAACTTTAGGCGGTGCTGATACGCACTGCGACTTAAGCGGCGTCACGGATTACAAATGTGAAGACGATGCAGAAGCACTGACCACTATCAAAGACTTAGTTGATAAAATGGGCGCACGTCCGACAGCCGGTTTCAGTAAAATAAAGGCTAAGGAGCCGGCTAGACCGAGCGACGAAGTTTATGGGCACATTCCTTTCGATGGAAAGCCGTTCGATTCAAAATTGATTATCGAATGCCTAGTCGATGCAGATAGCTGGAAGGAGTATAAAGCTACCTACGGTAAGACCATCCTTTGTGGTTATGCCCGAATTGATGGATGGGCAGTAGGTATTGTTGCCAACAACAGAAAGGTGACGAAAAATGCAAAAGGCGAAATGCAATTTGGCGGAGTCATTTACAGTGATAGTGCGGATAAAGCCTCTCGTTTTGTTGCCAATTGTAATCAGAAGAAAATCCCTCTAGTTTTCCTTCAAGACGTCACTGGCTTTATGGTGGGCAGTAAAAGTGAACACGGCGGCATCATCAAAGACGGCGCAAAAATGGTCAATACTGTGGCCAATAGTGTGGTTCCTAAGTTTACTGTGATTGTGGGCAACAGCTATGGTGCTGGTAATTACGCCATGAACGGTACCGCGTACGATCCTCGCCTAATATTGGCTTGGCCCAATGCAAAACTTGCGGTGATGGGCGGAGCTCAGGCCGCAAAGGTCCTCTTGCAGATTGAAGCTGCTAGGATTAAAAAGAGTGGAAAGGAATTGAATGAATCGGAAATGGAAGACCTAAAAAAATCCATCGAAGAACGCTATGAAAAGCAAACGAGTCCGTATTATGCGGCAGCTCGTATGTGGGTAGATGCCATCATTGATCCTGCCGAAACAAGGAATTGGCTCAGTTATGGACTTGAAATGGCCAACAATAACCCTGAGCATAAAGTATATAACCCTGGAGTAATTCAAGTGTGATGAAAAAACTATGGCTTGTTCTTGCAGTAATTAGTGGACCATTGTTCGCCCAAAACACTTCGTTTGTATCGAAGAAAATGACGGCGGAATTTGTCGGCACCATTGACCCTGCCCAAAATTCTTCACAAGCCTTAGGATTTTTATACCCGACCGGCGCGCCCGTGCCAGGTGGGGACGGATATAAAAGTTTTATTGCACAGCAGAAACAACTGCAAGACTACCGTAATTTCCCGCAAGTGCGATCTGCAGCTAAAACACAGACCACTCCTACCCCAGTCAAAGGCTTCGGCACCTCATTGTACCGATTAACACCTGCAGGGAATACATACGACTACACAGGAGGAATCCCGAACGACAATGCGATGGCCATCAGCAAGGATGGTATTCTCTGTGCAGCTGTAAATTCTATCTTCTGGGCACTTGATTTAAACAGTGGAGAATTGCTCATGCCCGGTCCTATTGGTATAAAAAGTCTGCAGCAAATGGCGGGTGGGACCGCTTTTGAGAATTACTACGATCCTAAGTTGATTTATGATCCTACCCAGGACCGATTTGTACTCGTGTTCCTAAAAGACAACGATGCTGCTAACAGTAGAATTATCGTCTGTTTTAGCTCTACGAATAACCCTTCTGACCCATGGCACGTTTACCGATTAAACGGCAACCCGCTCAACAATAATAGATGGACAGATTTTCCAGCAATTTCATTAAGTGAAACTGGACTGGTTGTAACTGCTAATTTGATCATTCCAGGCGTAAGTTGGCAGGTAGGATTTGACGGTTCAGTGATCTGGCACCTTGATAAAATGGCGGGCTTTAATGGTCAGGATGTAGGGGCTGCTGTCTATACCCAGATCAGCCATGACGGTAAGTTTACAAGGAACCTCCACGCGGTTCGAGGCCACGACAATATTGCTGACCAGCTTCAGTTCTTATCCAACCGAAACTTCGATCTTCAGAACGACACTATCTTCCTGATTACGCTCAACGAGGGAGCAGACACAACTATTGATACCAAAGCGTTGATTACGAACCTCCCCTACGGTGTTCCGCCCAATGGAAAACAAGGAGACACCGATACCTCAGATGCAACAAAGGGCCTACAGACCAATGATGGGCGCGTTTTAGGGGCTATTCAAAAAGACGATTGGATTCAATTCGTTAGCACCACCACCCACGGTAATAACGCCAATGCGGGGATCTACCACGGTTATATTTCGAATGCCCAGGGTGAAACTCCTCAGGTGAGCGCTCGCGTGTTTTACCACAGCGACAGAGATTATGGCTATCCGAATATTGCCTGGACGGGAGTGCACCCTGATCAAATTCAATGCCTCATTGGGTTTAACTACACCTCCATACAAGGGCATCCTGGGGTTGGTGCAGTGCAATTGGGTAACGACACTACCTTCTCTGACCCTATTGACCTAAAGGCCGGTACGACGTATGTAGACCGTCACAGCGACAGCTATGAGCGTTGGGGCGACTACTTTGCGATCCAGAACATGTATGATGCGAATGGTGAGCTCATCCCTGCAGAGGTATGGATGGCCGGGTTCTATGGCGATGGACCACAACAAAACAGAACCTACATCGCACAGGTATTCGGTCAAGATACCATTGTGCCTCCTCATCCAGACGGCGGTGTAGCTTATCCGAATCCAATTGTTGAGGGACTTTTACTTACGGTACAATTCAATTTAGAAGTACAGCAACTAGTTAAAGCACAGATCTTTAATACCAATGGGCAGTTTGTTCAAGATCTTACTGGACGGTTATTGCCAGAAGGTCCTGCTGAGCTTCTTATTGATATGAACGGTCTGGCCCAAGGCACTTATGTAGTTAGATTGACAGGGGATCAAGGTTTCTCTAAGGT
>CBFHHP010000035.1:0-16058 GCA_965655745.1 uncultured Schleiferiaceae bacterium | reverse complement strand
TGGAGAAAATCGTAAAGCTCTAGTTTTCTAAGGTTTCAGAGCATTTCTCATACTATAAGACACGCCGTATACTAGTGCCGATGTACCAATACTTACAAATGCGATTGCTGGATTGATTTTTCCGGCAGTTTCCATCATATAGATACTAACCGATAAACTCACAATAGTCATAATGACCAATGAACGCACTACACTCTGTCTGTGATGCTTACCGGCCCAATCGTAGAATATTACAGGTGCTATTCCTATTCCAAGGGCTTTGAAAGTGACCACGATATCCTCTATCCTCTCGAAGAATAACGCAATCAATAGTGCCAGTATTCCAACAGCTACCAATGCTTTGCGAATACGACCAATGCCGGAGGCGGCATCTTCATCTTTCTTAGGGAAAAGATCGTTCGTCACATTCAAACTCAACAAGAACAAATAAGTATCAGAAGTTGACAAAATAGCCGCAAAAAAGGCGATCAATACTGCCACCTGGAATTCAGGCGGGACCAATTCAGTAAAAGTCCTTAAGACCATCATCTCGGCGTGTTCGTTTGCAACTGCACCAGAAATAGGAAAAGAGCTGCGAGCGATAAGCCCAACATACGTGAGGGCAAAAGTCAATAAAATATTAATCCCCGCTCCTACTCGGAAACTTTGCTTTACCACAACTTCATTCTTCATGGCGAATACCTTCTGCCAATAGTCCTGCGTCGCAAAAGGTGTCAGAATACCCAAGAGCAAAAAAGCAATGATGTTCACTGCCCCAGCGTTGAAGGGCTGGTACATTTCTTCAGGAACATCTCCTCCCTCATTGATAGTAAGAGTAACGAGGATAAGCACTAAGAATATGACCAAGAACTGGAAGATGTCTGTCTTAACTACAGAACCAAAACCTCCTACCAACAAATAGGTCAGCACGGTAATTAACATACCTAGCTTAGCCCAGGTTACCGGCACCCCTCCCAATTCATTCAATAGGTTTGATCCAACCAATAATTGAGTAGATAATAAACCCACATACCAGACGAAAATGACACCAATGACCCAACGCGCGGTCTTACGACCGTAACGGAAAACGAAGTAATCAGTTAACGTAAAGAATTGGTGTTTTAAAGAAAGTCTATACAGCTTTAATGCAAATGGTATAAAGAACAGAAAACCAAGTGTATATCCCACGAAAATCCATGCTGCACTAATCCCATAGATGTAAACAAATGACGTGTAGACCATCAGCGTTACCGCGCTGACAAATGTCCCACTCAAGGTCATTAGCGACGGGAAAAAGCCCATGTTACGACCACCCAGTGCAAAGTCATCGACTGATTTTGTGGAGGTTAACCTGCCGAGAATGACTCCGATAATAGTAAATGCGACGAGTACAGATAAGACCAGTATGGGTTGTTCTTCCATGTTGAGACGAGTGTTTCTCGAATATAGAAAGAAATAACCGTTGCTTTGAACAATGGGGAAGCTCTATTCGTTTTTTATATATGTTACTACGAATCATTCGATTGAGACGTTTATTACTAAAGGCTGTTTTATTCTTCACCATTCTCTCATGGACCAGTTTGAGCGGTCAATGTCAATATACATTAACCCTTCTTGACTCTTATGGGGACGGTTGGAACGGGAACTCAATGACGGTTTTTATAACTCCGAGTACGACCACAACCTACACTTTACAAAGCGGATCTAGCATCTCCTATCAAATCAGTGTTGGCCTCGGAGATACAGCTATTTTTAATTGGCAAGGTGGTGGTCAATTTCAGAGTGAATGTTCCTACACAATTCAAGACGTAGCAACTGGTACAACCATCTATACTTCTCCTTCAGGAAATATAATGACCTCTTCTACCCCTGAATTCACAAAATCTTGTTCAAGCTCGAGCACCATCCCGTGTTTATTTAATAGCCCATACACAGAGGCCTTTTCGGGCACAGCAGGTGGATGGGTCGCTCCATCATCCCAGTTTAATATAGGTTCCATTAATTCTTGTTGGGATCGAAGTGGATCAACATATTATTGGGTAAAAGCGCCATTTCCAGGTTCTGTTAATACACTTTCAGGACCTGTGAGTGACCATACGAGTGGTGGACAAGGGTTTATTGGCTCTTGGCCGTATCCTCTTTTAGGGGGAGGAGATACAATCAGTGAACTAATAACACCATATATATCCCTTGATAATGACTCGCTACCACAAGTGGCCTTCTGGTATCATTTATGGGGTGACGATATAGATAAGCTCGAATTTTCAATTACCACGGATACATCCGGTACGTGGACCATACTAGATTCTTTACTCCCTAATACTGGTGCATTCGTTTCTAATGCGAGTCCATGGCATCAATTCTACAGGGACATCTCGGCGTATAAAGGGGATACGGTGGCCTTTAAGTTTACTTCCTATAGGTCTTTCAATGGTTTCAATTCAGGTTTAAATGCTCGTGCAAGCATCGATGATTTTACCGTAACTGAAGACACCTCTAGCTGTGACAAACCCATAAAAGTTGTTATCCTATCCAACGGTGTAAGTTCAGCAACCATGGGCTGGGATACTACCGGCGCTGCTAACTATCAAGTTCAATGGGCACAAGGCTCTTCAGTACCTTCTTTAGGAACGACTTCGATTACAAGCTCAAATCAATTCAGTTTATCAAACCTTGCCCCTAATTCCTCTTACACGTTTAGAGTTCGAGCAATATGTGGTAGTCAAGATACTTCTACCTGGTCAGAATATGTAACTATCGAAACAGATTGCGGCGCATTCTTAGCTCCTTGGGATGAAGATTTTGAAAGCAATGATTGGGTGGCTCCAATTAGCTGGTTTGACCAAGGTACATTTGGCGACTGCTTTTTGGACTCTGGATCTTTGGGCTTCTATTGGAAAGTAGCCCGTGGACCTAAAAACCTAGACGAGGGACCAAATACAGACCATAGTCCAACAGGTCAAGGAAAGTTCTTGGCCACGAACTATCGCTTTGGTAGTACCGCTCCAGCTAATCTATCCATAACTACGCCTTGGATAGCTCTGGATTCTGTTGTTAATCCTGAACTAAAGTTCTGGCTGCATGCATTTACTCAGACTACACCCTTTGGCACATTAAAAGTGAAAGTTCAAGAATTGAATGGAAATACCACTGCTGTTTTCGATACAGCAGGTGCTTTGCAAGGATCACAATCAGCTGCATGGAAGGAAATGGTAGTCCCGTTGAATTACAACTTAAATGATACAGTCCGAGTAATTTTTAGCTACGAGCCAAAAGTCCTTCTTAGTGCTCAACCTTTTAGTATTGATGATATTTCCATTACTTCAGCGCCGAGTTGTCCGAGGCCAAGTTATCCTAGAATCCTGGCGGTTTCCACAACAACAGCTGATTTAAAATGGACACCAGGAGGAGCAACAAATTTTCAGCTGCGCTACCGGAAAAACAATAATGGGAGCTGGACCTATCTCAACTTAAGTAACAACCAAATCCCGCTATCCAGTTTAGATCCCAATACCAATTATCGTTGGGAAGTAAGAGATAGCTGTAGTAATTCCGACCAAAGTGTTTGGGTTAGAGGACCCAATTTTTTCACAGCCTGCACCACGTTTGTTGCCCCGTATACCAATACCTTCAATAAGAATACATGGCAACCCCCTTCGTCATTTAGACCATCAGGAAGAATTGGTAATTGTTTCAATAGATTAGAAGACGGCTCAAGCGGTTACTATTGGACAGGAGCTCGTTCTGGTTACGATCACTTTGCATTTACAGGTCCAAATAACGATCACACGGGAGGAACGAGCGGATACTTTTTTGCCAATGCAACCAGCCAAGTTGTGGATACCGCCAATATGGAATTTCCCGAAGTGAGTCTCGGACAGGTTTTGTCTCCAGAGTTTTCGTTCTGGTACCATATGTATGGTTTCCAAATCGATCGATTGAATGTTTTTGTTCGGCGTATTGGGGGTACCGATTCTTTAATCAGTACAATTGTAGGTCAGCAACAAAGCAGTGCTAATCAAGCCTGGCTGAAGCAAACGTGTTCTCTAAATGGTTACCAAGGCGATACAGTCGTAATCACTTTCCAAGCCATTAAAAAAGGAAGTGGAGGCTTTTTTCCATTTTCTTCTGCCGTCTGTATAGACGATGTGGAATTTGGAGGCACGATCAACTGTCCACCACCCCAGCAGTTATCCGCAACAAATATTACTCCTACACAAGCTACTATTTCGTGGCAAGGAGTGTCTAGCGCCAGCAGGCTAGAATACGGACCAAGTGGTTTTGCCTTAGGAACAGGGGCAATAATCAATCCCACATCCAGTCCTACTCTTCTTAATGGTCTAGCCCCTAACACAACATACACCGTATACGTAAGAGACAGCTGTGGAGCATCTACAGTGAGTGCGAATACCGTGATTAATTTCACTACTCTCCCCTGTCCTTCTGCAGTAGCTGCAGGTACGATGACCTTAAATGGAACTACGGCAACTGGCATTAATACCGGTAGTACTAATGATTCCATAGTATGGCTCTGGGGAGATGGTAATACATCCGTTGGTGATTCAGTCATATACACCTATCCGTTACCTGGGATTTACAGCGTTCAACAAGTTGCCTACAACGGATGTGGTTCATCGGATACGATAAGTTATTCTTTGACTGTTTGCAGTATAGTAGATGCAAATATTTCAACCTTGAATAATGGCCTTACCATTGATTTTAATGGTTCTGGCAGCATTGGAGCAGGACTAATATATCAATGGTTGTTTGGAGATGGTTCATCTGCAACTGGCGTAAACCCTACACATACATATGCGTCGGCAGGAGTTTATACTGTTATCCTAGTCGCCACTGACGCCTGCGGCACGAGAGACAGTACCTCCATAAATTTGTCAGTGTGTCCAACAGTCCAATTAAACTTTAACTATACCAATTCTGGAAATCAATTCAGTTTTAATGCCATTCCTTTAGGACTTACCTCGTATCAATGGGATTTTGGGGATGGTAACTCTGGAAACGGTATGACAACTACACACACCTATTTGAATGCCGGCAATTACCTGGTTTCCTTAACTGCAATCGATAGCTGTTCCGGCACACTGAGTTCTTCCGACAGCCTCTCAACCTGTGCTCCTCTATCGGCTAACTTTACATTTAACCTGGTTTCCTCAGGTGCCAACGGCCTTCTCGTTTCATTCTTCGCAACAGTCAGTGGATCCTCGGGATTGATTTGGGATTGGGGTGACGGAACCCAAACTACTACCCAGGCTACCAGCATATCGCATAATTTCCCAACAGTGTCATTTAACTATAACGTTAGTCTTATTGCTTTTAATGAATGTGGAGACACTTTAGTAATTACAAAGTCATTGAATGAAATAGGTTTAGATGAAGAAAAGGTTAAGGATGAATTTTCCATTAATCCTAATCCGTCGAGGCAAAATTTAGTAGAAATTCTTTTGCCTGAAAACATACGTTCAGGTCTGCTTGAAGTATGGACAACTCAAGGTTTTAAGGTTGTATCACGGCCTTTCAAAGAAACTAATCAGATTCAACTAAATACTTCCGTAATGGCACCCGGTATATACCTGGTGCGGATCTCAAATATGGAATCTGAATACGTAAAACGACTTGTTCAATTGTAATATTTAAGATTTTCACCTACAACTACTGATATCAAAACCTTCCTTATGTAAAGTAGTTGTGCCCATATCAGTGATTAAGTCCAATACGTTGCAATCACAATCAAATACAGGATAGGCTCTCAGATAATTGCCGAAATTCAAGTCTACCTCGAGGGTATCGCCATCCATCCTCCAGCTTTTAGGATTCGGAATAGCATCGGCAATTGTTCCAAAAGTATTTGGGGTAGTGCTGTAAATGGTATAACGTAGCGAATCCGTGAACTCGTAGAGGGTATTATCAAAACCGTCAATTTGCCATCTACCGACAACCTCACAATCTGCATTTTTGCTACAGCTAGATAAAGCGACGAAAATGGATAAACAGAACAAGTACTTTTTCATAGGATTATATTTTATACCATAATACTCAAAATATACGAGATAACAGAAACTAAAAAGCCAGCCGAAAGACTCGACTGGCCAACTCCTAACATTAGAATAGAAAATTATTACCGATCTGGTAAGCTTTTGTTGTATTGTTCAACACCCAGTTTTTTGGCTTTGATTCGTTCGTTTTCGCGAAATGCAATGAATCCTGCTACGCCCAAACCTCCCAAAACTTGGGCGGGCTCTTCGAGGTCGACCCCAACACCTATTAGAAATACAGAATAATAAGCCCAGAGATAATTCCAATTCCTTATCCGCAACGCTCTACGAAATTCAACAAAGGCTAAGGGTGATATTTCCTTTGAAAGCATTTTAGCACGATTAAGTGAAATTCGAGATCCATTCATCATCAAAGTACCGTCTTCTAAATACATAGGAGGTGTAACCATCACCACCTTATTTGCTCTTTGATTCAAAGGTTGGTTTTCATTAGAATCATCAGTATTCGAATTCTTACTTCCTACTTCAAAATTCACCTGTTCTTTTCGGTACTCTAAATCAACTACCTGGCTTTGATCTATACTAACGGATGTTTCTGAGGGTTCCTCAATCTTGCGAACCGGTTGATCTTCTACCTTTTGTACAACTTTATTCGATGTGCTTTCATTTGTAGAAAGTCTTTCGCCTTTCTGAGGAATGTACTTAGGCATTCTACCGCCGTTTCTTTTTATAAAATTCCTGAGATTTCGTTGCTCTTCTACCGTCAATTCCCAACGCACAAAATTTCCGTAGTTCATCATACACTCCTGATAATCAGAATGATTTGAAAAGAATATTTTTAAGTCGGGATAAGACAACGTCAATTCATGAAACTCTTTAGGAGTAACTCCAGTGCGAAGCTTTGCTTCCTTGTACATGGCCGATGTAACTGATCCGTAAACTTTACCATTAAGGTCAAGTTCTTGCCCATGTACTAACCCCGTGAACAGTAAAATGACAATTAAAATTAAATTTCTCATACCGGTAGAATATTTATTTCCCCTAAGATGCAGGAATATCTCATATTAGGAACACCTGAATAATCTCAATACTGTTACTTAAACCGGTAATACAATTGATATACCGAACGGATTTCAAGTAACTAAATCATTTATGATACATACGATTAACGGTATCTAGTATAACTTCTAATTAATTGTTCGTGAAAAATGGAATCTTTAGACGTCAGTGGAGTCTTTCATATCCCTAAGAAGGATCGCACTTTCTCTTGTATTTCCTTCTATATCTATTAACAACTTAATTAGTTCTCCAGCAGCCGCTAGGATTAAACCGAAAGCAACTCCTCCTAGGAGAATAGCGAGATTAACAATCATTTCATAGGATGCACCTGCAGAAAATAATAATCGGCTACCGGCTAGAAGAATACTCATAATGACAACGAACCAACCGAGCCCCATAATGATCCCGCCTATAGCTGTTAATGCTCTATACTTTCTTACTTCCATATAATTCTCGATTTGATTAACTGTATGAATATATGAAAAGCCAAATTAGAAAGTAGAAGGGACAACCGTTCCTACTTAAGAAATCCAATTAATTGGTAATCGTTTGGAATGCTACCTTCACAAAACAAAAAAGCAAGACTGTCTCATTTCTTTGAAAGCCTTGCTGTTACCATAGTCGGGATGACAAGACTTGAACTTGCGACCTCACGCCCCCCAGACGTGTACTCTACCACCTGAGCTACATCCCGTTATTTGCTAATGTAAAATGAATTCGTGAATTACACGCGTCCATTCTTCGTTACCAATATCCCAACGTAAACCGTGGCCTACATTAGGGTAAACCTCTTCTCTATAGTAGGTGCCTTCATGCCTGCGCATGGCACTACGAGCCGTTTCAACCGGTGCGACATCGTCCTCTTCTGCATGCATCCAAAGAAGTTCACCTGGGTAATTTTCCATGTCTTGACCAAGATCAAAGTTGTATTCTGTAATCATTGAAGAAGGCAGACTCAATCCAGTGGCATTTTGCATAATTACATCTGCCGAACTTTGAGGTACTTCCATGACCAATTTTTCCACCGTAATACGTGAGCCGCCAGCTGCTGCAGGGCCGGCGGGTAAAGAACCCAATGAATTTGCAAATACCACCATTCGATCAGAAGTTAATCCCCTTTCCTCAAGCCATAATAGTACTGCGTCATAATCAGCAGCCATCGAAGCGGCATTTTGAGTAGTACCGGTACTTTTTCCATAACCTCTATAATCGTACATCACCACGCCATAACGATGCTGTTCACCAATATTTGCTAATACGGCAACTGTAGACCAGAAAGCATCCATAGAACGTCCATTACCGTGCAAGTAGACGATGATAGTGTCGTTTTCAATCTGTGAAAAATCGCCTAAAAACAAGCCATGAATAGTATCGTCTTCAGAAGGCACAGTGAAAAGGTGAATTTTCTCTTCATCAATGTGATAGGCTGTATCCAAATCGGCATTAGAGAAATCATATTCTCCACTGCCACCGAAGAACATGGCTGAACCTATATCTGCGCAAGAGGTAATTCCTAAGCACAGTGAAATGATAAACAATACTTTCTTCATCTTTTAAAAATTTATGGCTGCGCCCCAGTAAAATCCTCTACCACCTAGCCCTAAGGTTGACGGAACATATGCCTGAGGCACATGAATTTCTCGGGTTGGATTAACAATTTTGTATTCGACTTGTGCTTCAAGCCATTTGTAACGCAGTCTGTACCCAGCACCGAATGAAGGTGCCAGTATTTGCCCTCTACCATATTCCGCGAGGAACCAAGTCGGGTCTACCCAACTGTTGGCACTTACATTTAAAATATGAGGACCTTTCTGCCAAAACATATTTGCCCCTGCTTCAGGGTATACGCGAACTGCATAATCTCTGGCACTGACAAATACATTACCGCCATAGCTGTAACTAAATCCTGGAGTAAAGCCCTGAGAAGGACGAAGGCTTTTAACTACACCTCCATCAAGCTGTATGGCTCCAAAAAGCGCTGAACTTAGTTGCGCCGAGCCGTAGGCAGTGGTACTCTCGCTCACACCTTTTGCCGCATATATTCCTAAAAGCGGCAGACTTCCTGAATTGATTTTTGGGCGACCTAGCGTGGCACCAACTTGAACTTGTCCCTCTTCCAATGGAACGACAATTTTGGTAGGGGTACAACTAGCAACAAAGGCAGCTAGAATTACCCAAAGCAATTTTTTCATAAATGGTTTATAACTCATTAACAAAACCTATTTGGAGATAGCTTTGAGAAATAGATTTTTGGACCAATTCAAACTAAATTTGACTTTCCAAATTCAAGGTTACTATGGAACAACACGATTGCATCATTATAGGTTCAGGTCCGGCGGGTTATACGGCCGCAATATACGCAGCGCGCGCAGATTTGAAACCCCTCATGTATATGGGTCTTCAACCTGGAGGCCAGCTTACCACAACTACTGAAGTAGACAATTTCCCGGGATATCCTCAAGGTGTCGATGGCAATGCCATGATGGAAGATTTAAAAAATCAAGCGGAGCGTTTTGGTACAGAAGTACGCTTTGGTCTAGTGACCAAGGCAGAGCTCAACACTGAAGAAGGCGGTTACCACACATTGACCATTGATGAAAGTACTCAGATTCAAGCACGTACAGTAATTATTTCTACAGGTGCATCTGCGAAATACCTCGGGTTGCCAGCTGAAGAAAAATTCATGGGCTTTGGCGTTAGCGCTTGTGCCGTTTGTGATGGCTTCTTTTACAAAGGACAAGAGGTTGTTGTAGTAGGTGCAGGAGATACCGCCGCTGAGGAGGCTACCTACCTCGCAAAGCTTTGTCCTAAGGTTACTATGCTTGTTCGTCGTGATCAAATGCGCGCTTCAAAAGCAATGCAAAACAGAGTACTAGCTACAGATAATATAGAAGTGCTTTGGAACACTGAAACTGTTGACCTTTTGGGCGACGACAAGGGATTAACAGCGGTTAAAGCCAAAAACAATCAAACGGGTGAGGAAATAGAGATTCCTGCTACGGGTTTCTTCGTTGCTATTGGCCACAAGCCAAATACTGACATCTTCAAAGGCCAGATTGATATGGACAATACAGGCTACATCATCACCAAACCAGATTCAACAGCCACTAATTTCCCCGGAGTCTTTTGTAGTGGAGATGCACAAGATAAAATCTACCGTCAAGCAGTGACTGCCGCAGGAACAGGCTGTATGGCTGCTCTTGAGAGCGAGAGATATCTAGCCGCATTGGGGCATTAAATCCAAACTGACTATTATAACAATCCCTTGTGGCCTAGCTGCAAGGGATTTTTTTATGGCAATGGAATCCAAAGTCCCGAAGGCAGCCAATTCTTTTCAAGCGTTAAATACTGATCTACGCCTTCTTCAGGCATTACTTCAGGAGATTTAGTCCCAGGACATAATCGAATCCTACTTTGCGCTATTCCTTCACTGTAGGTATAGAGTATCCAATAGTACCCATCAGGAATCTCAGATACATTAAAAAGTAATTTCGTTCCCTCCCATTGGTACTGAAAGTTCGTTAAATCATATAGGGTTTGACGAACGGTGTAAAATGGATGTATTGTATCGGGTCTACCCATCTCCATTCGGTTGTAAACAATAACCTCTTCACCATTAAAAGGATAAGGTCTGAGGTTATATTGACTCAAACGAATGCCCGGATGCGCAAGATTATAACTCTTTTTATCTGTAGCCAATTCATAAATGGCAGCATCCTGATACGAATCGAGGAATACAATATTCTTATTCGAGTTTATCTGACGAACTTCGGCCCTGAAATGTTCATTTAAGGCCAACATATCCTGCACTCCTGGCATCCACACCACGGCATGCACAAGCGCTAAAGAATATGCAACATTTCTTGTGCGCTTTGAATCTGGTAGCTCAAGGGCAGGAACTACCCACATAAAAATGAGCAGCCAGTGCACTTCAGCACTACCATTATACGCCCCCCAACCAAAGAGTAAGGCAGCGCTTATAATAAGCGACCTGCCCCACAGGGGCAATTGTCTAAAGAACACCACTAACGGCCACCACAAAATGGCTCCAATCCCAAAATACTCTAGTAAAGTAGAGGTGTTGGATAAACCAAACCTTCCGCTAAAATGGTACCTGAAGGTCACCCAGTCCATACTCATCTGCCACCATAAGTATGGGATTAGGAGTATTAACGCGATACCTATCGCGAGGTATAATGTCCATTCTTTGCGCAAGTGCCAATTACCGACAGCAAGCGCAAAAATCAACAGAATTCCATGGAATTTTGAGTACCCTAATACTGCTATACATACGCCTAAGACGAATGTATTTACCAGATTTCTAGAATTGGCCCATTTTCTAAACGAATGAAGTACCATAAAACCCGCCACCACCATTATCGTATCAGGCAATGCACCTCCTAAGAATAAATGAACGCCTGGAATAAAAATCAACTTACCTATTGAACGTTCCTTGCCAAGAAAGACAAACGCTAATGCCAGCATTAAGAATGGCATGCGTAAATATTCGGAAGAAACCGCACCCATCATCCAAGCAACCAAGGGTGGGTGGTCATAGTAACCCCAAGAAAGAGTCCGAGACCAAGTAAAATAATACGCCTCATCTGCGGTGATGGGCAATAGAAATGCGTTTCCTAGAAGCAGGACGAACGCTAACAAACGGAACCGATTATTTTGGAAAATCTCCTTCACTACTGCAATGTAGCTAAAAGGAGTTTATCCACTGAATACACCTTTCGCAATCAAATACGGTAGAAGAATGTAGAGCACTACACCCTTTATTAGAAAGAACATGAACATACCTATTGCTACAGGTAGACCCACGGCTTTTATACCTTCTTGTAACCCTTTGTCACGAAATACTTGCAAGTATCCTCGCAAGAATTTAGGGGTCATTGTAAATCTTCTTTTTGCCAAAAGGTTTGTCGTTTTAACGATCTTCAAAATTACTGGTGAACACCTTCCGATATAAGCCGGATTCTGTACCCTTGCGGGCCCTTATCATTTATCTAGTCCTAATCTCACGACTAGGATCAATCTGCCTACCCCTCGTGCAGCAAGCTCTCGACGGATCGCCGAGTCCAATGGAACACGATATACATGACATTTCAGCGCGTGAGGTTTACCAAGCCACTTCAGTCACCTGAAGTGCGGTGGGCTCTTACTCCACCCTTTCACCCTTACCCGAAGGCGGTCTACTCTCTGTTGCACTAGCTGTCCTTACGCTAGCAAGGCCTTCCCGTTAGGAAGCACGCTATCCTATACTGTCCAGACTTTCCTCTTCAAATAGAAGCGATAAGGCACGGAAAATATAATTCACCAATAATTTCAAAGATCGGACTGCAAAGTTAGTGCTTGGAAACTAAAATCTGCACCTCGGTAGCACCATATCCTCCATCTGCAAAATCTGCGAAGTAATAACTCAATCCACCCATTTTGAATAACATATGATGCACCTCGTCCTTTAACCTACCAGAGCCCTTACCGTGAATGATAAGAACCTTTGCAACCTTCCTTCTTTTTGCCTCATACACGAGCTCTCGAGCCTTGTCTAGTTGATGATTCAGAATTTCATATTTAGTCCAGCCTGACGTACTCTCGATTAACTCATGACTATGTAGGTCAATAATTAAACGATCCACTTGTTGTGCAGCAGGCCGTACCATACGTTGCTTCTCATCTTTTAAAGGAATATGACCTACTTCCATGTATTGAAATGGTAATAATTCATGTGCCTCGTAGCCGTGCTCGAATCCAAAAGTGTCCTCTACATAAATGGTTGCACCTTCTACCCTAGTGACCACTGCGGATCCCGCAGCATCCTTAAACCGCACTTTATCTCCTTTGCTGTATTTCATAATAAAAAAACCCCGGCCAGTGGCCGGGGTTCAAAGTTATGCTAAACTAATCTGAGATTACTCGACAGTAATGCGCTCAGTTAGTGTGCCTTCATCTGTTGTAAATGTGATGAAGTATACGCCCGCCGACTCATTGCTGAGGTCGAACTGGTTGTTGTATACACCATTCACTTCTACAACTTGGCTAGAGATCACCTGACCAACCATGTTCACGATTGAGATCTCAACATCTTTCGATTGCTCAGTAGCAAACTCAACATTAAATAATCCACGAGTTGGGTTTGGATAGATGCTCAAACTTCCGTTCATGAAGTCTTCGTCTACACTGATCTGATTCACATCGAATGTGAACGTCGCTGTATCTGAAGAACATGGACCGTACGCTATGATAGTTACTGTTTCTCCTGCATTATTCGCAGTAAAGGTCACAGTACCTGAAGTGTCCGATGAAGTAGTACCGTTAGAGAACTCTACAGACACACTGTCCGCATGCATCGTTCCTGATGTACTCCATGATGCTGTCCAATCTGTGGCAGAAATCGTCGCATTCGCAGTATCTACGCTGATCGATGCAACTGGATCTGGGTGGATGCCCACTGTAAATGTAGTATCCTCACGATCACAACCACCCATAGTAACTTTCCAGTCGTAGAAGTACTCGTACCAAGAGCTACCACCGTTTCTATCTCCTGTAATAACTACGTTACTATCAGTTGAGTAGTATGGGTAAGTCGCACTCAAGTTGTCGTAAAGACCACCTGTAGTCGTACCGTTCAACCAGATTTTGTACGAACCAGTACCTAGAGAAGCTCCTAAGAATACTTGCTCTGGATTGTAACCAGTTGCTGTCGTAGATACAGTAATGCTGTAAAGCTGTGCACCTGTTGAAGCATCTTCGATTACAATTGTTGAGTTACCAGCTCCTGAAGGGAACAATGTAACACTGTCAAGAGTCATTGCACTGTATGACGTGAAGCTCAGACCATATGCACCAGTATAGCTGTAACCAGAACCTGGAGTTTTCTGACCAACACTATCAGTGTAGTTAACTGCACTTACAGTGATCGTTGTATCCATTGTCAAACCTGCGATAGTAATTGTGGAGTCAGCATCAACAATAGCGATTGTATCAGAACCTGATGCCCACATTACTTTACCCATTGTTGGGATAGTTACACTTAGATCAACATCGTCACCAGAACAAACGAAGTCTGGGTATACTGGAGATACTTGCTGAGCATCAGCAATATCTACAGAAGTACTCAATGTATCGTTGTTTGGACGACCGTCGTTAGTCAACTGCGTGTAAGCTACAATTGACATTGGACCACCAACGTAGTTGCTTACATATCCTAACATAATAGTGTCTTTACCACCGAATGGAATAGACAATCCTGTTGGAGTAGCAGATAATGTTTGACCTAGTACGTCAGCACCAACTGTCAACGACGTCAATGTGTTTTGACCGAAGTTACCGATCTCCACACTTACCATGAGACTATCGTCACCACAAACACCGCTAGTTGGGCTAACCAACATAGTCAATGAAGCATCGTCACCGATTACATCGTACTCATCAGCACCTATATCAACTGCAGTTGAACCAGACATTGGACGAGTATCACCATCGATATCTACTGTGATACCTACTGTGTTATCACCAGCGTCATTTGCCAATGGACCGAACACATGCAAGTCATTTGCACCTGCAAAGATTGGATCACCTTCTACAGAATTCATGTTGTTCAACGTATCCAATGCTTGTAGTGCACCCAATGAATCTGGGTAGCTGAATGAACCGTTGTACACATAAGCAAAGCCTGAACCCGTTGCGTGGTACAAGTTGTAGTCTTGTGTTGCATCCGAATTGTAATCGTACAATGCGTACGTAGAACCTTGGAAGATGTTATTTCTAATATCTACGTTGTCCTCATTGTAGTAATCTCTTACACCGTAAGCACCAGTTGCCGTGTTGTGGTACACACCTACACTATCGCCGTAGTATACCGACAAACCGTAGTTGTTTGCTTGCAACATGTTGTTTGAGATCTCCGACGACATAGACGCTGCAGACGTAGTCGATGGGTAGTACGCCCATAGACCGTAGTTCACATCCTTCACGTGATTCATCGTTGCCTTCAAACCGTCCACGCGGTATGGGTAGATACCGTATGCGAAGTTAGAACCGAAGTCCTCAACTGTGTTTTCGCTGATCGTTACATCCGTTCCGTAGTACACGTAAATACCGTAGTAGTATGCATCGTGTACGTGGTTACCTGAAATCTCAACATTCACGTTTGGCGCTCCGAATGCTCCGTAGATACGGATACCGTAGTAACCGCCGCTCACGTCGTTATTGGTGATCGTCAAGTCTTTTTCTACCGTGCTTGAGAACGCTGTAGTTGAACTTGCTGATGAATAAATCGCATTCACAGTACTTGAAGTCGTCTGACCTGCTTCAATAATGTTACCGTCGATCGTGATGCCTTCTGTTCCATTCAAACGGAAACCTTTACCTACGATGTACAGGTCTTCGAAGTTCATGTACTTCGCTCCTTCCAATACAAACGCTGCATCACCACCAGCAGTAATCGTATCTGCCGCAGCACCGCCTTTGAATGTGATCGTGTTTGTCATTGACGAACCGTTAATCTCACCAATTGGCTGAGATGCCGTAAACGATCCCGCTTGGAATTCGAAGGTCACTGCACCGCCGATACCACAAACGTTCAATACGCTCATAACGCTATCCAAAGTAGCAAAGTCACCAGTAGCACCCACGGTATAAGTACCTGCTGCCAATGGACCTGTACATTCTGTAGTAAATGTAAATGGACCGTACCATGTACCTGGATTACATGCATTTTCTACGTAGTAATCGTACGTCGTATTTGGACTTAAGCCTGTCAACGAGTATGGTGCAGTGATCGAAGATACAGTCGTACCTGCCAATGCACCTGTTCCTGTTCCTTGGATGAATCCTGTAGGACCGTACTCTAAATTAAATGAGTTGTTACCCGTGTAGCTCCAACTTAGGTCCGCCGACGAATCAGTAACATTGTTTTCAATGAAGTTGTAAGCAACACACGCTGGCAATGCCTCAACCTCTACACTATCTAAGTAGATGTAGTTATAAGAACCTGCTAGCGAG
>CBFHHP010000034.1:10468-20180 GCA_965655745.1 uncultured Schleiferiaceae bacterium | reverse complement strand
TTAAATTGAATCCAGCGTGTTGGTCGAGACAAGCCATTAGGTAAATCATGACTTGTAGTTTCATAAATATCCGTAATGTAGTTCTGACCAACCACCAGATCTTCTGGACGCATTGATACTCGATATTGGAAATAGCTTTCTGTCTTACTCAACGTCTGATCGCGGTTAGCATCCTCCTTATCTGGAACATTGGTCGCTGAGGCTGGGATGCCATTTACAGTAACAGTTGCACTATTTCCTTGAGTTCCATTGAAAGCTTTATACCGTTCCATGATATCCGCACTTTCGGCATCGAGACTATCGCTGCGATAGAAATGGAAGTTGTCGCGAGACGGATCAGTATATGCACTTTGGTAGGCTGCTGAACCCATACCATAGGCATTGGAAATTCTACTCAAATAGCTCGATGAACCGCTCGGTGCCCAAATACGTTCTTCACTATCAAGCAACGCATCGAATCCTACATCTTGGGCTTCACGAGCACCTGTGGCATTATCAAAAAATTCTGTAATTGGTTGAATACCGCTCAGATATCCCCAACGAGTGCTGTCCATTTGACTTTTATCGCCGTTTGGAGGAATACCGTTTTCAAAGCTTTGTCTACCGTCTTTCAATATATCTTCACTGACACTACCCAAATTGAAGTACAAATCCCCGCCGTCAGGCGCATTGTCATTTTCATAAAATGGATCCATTACCCAGAACTGGATAAATTCAATATTTTGTTCTTCGAAATTGTTGATCTGTAAAGGTCGCATTATACCTGCCCAACGCGTTACAGGATCAATAAGCTGACCGTCCGCGCTCAATCCAGCACTAATTCCAGGTTCACCTTCCACATCAAAGTTGTAGGGTCCTGGCTCGTTTGGGTAGTAAGCAAGATCGAACATGGCTAAGTTTCGTGCCTCGTTCTGCGCCAATGAGTAGTTCGGGAAGACTTCTTTCACCAATACTTCACGCATACGCTGATCCGAAGTAATTTCTGGATCATTCCGAATATTTTCTGGTGCATTACTCCCACCCGTATACAATGATGGGTCAATAATGTACCAAGCCAATTTTGCACGATTGTAACCGTAAGCCAGCTCATTATTCAGTGTACTCTCAGGGAATAAATCGTTTTGATTTCCTGGGGTAGATGCTAAATTCCAAGCATTTAAGCTACGCAGGTCGATGGTGGTCTGTGAACTTTCAAAATCATCAAGGTAGGTCGTCTCTGATCCAGTGATTCGAATACCACGAGGTGATCCTGGAATAAGATGCGCAAATTCACCCCGAAATTGTACTTGACTCTTCTCTTTGGTTTCAATGAAAGGTAAAGCATCCATTAATCGTGTGAGGTATGGCGCCTCGTTGCTGTAATTGGTGTTCATTCCCCAAATCGTGTTTGATATAGGTTCGTCACCAATATTTACCTTTTGCGTAAGTGGACGTTCGGTCAAATGCAACCACGTTCCACCAACATTCAAATGGTCGTTGACCTTGTGGTCTATATTGGTTCCATAGAACGTTTTAGTCTGGACGTTGAATAAGGTATTGTTTTCAAAGTTTACCTTTATCGGTGCACCAGAATTCATCACGCCCTCATTTATTATTCGTACTCGACCTAAAGAGTAGTCCACCGTATAATCTTGATTCTCTGTTAAAGTCCTACCGCCAGCGGTAACAGTAACAGAGCCTCGGGGTATGTTGAAGGCACCGAGGGAAATTTCTGACCCCGAGGCGCTTTTGTACTGGCCACGGAGGATGAATTTGTTTTTTTGAGTTTGCTCTTGAGCTCGGAATCGGGTACTGTCGTATAGGGCATTGTATACGTATTTATCTCTTGCCTGTTCCGTATCCAATTTTTCTTCGAGGTTCGAACCAAACGGCTCAACGACCGGGAAAATAATTCGACCACGCTGCTGGTCAATGGTCACACCAGGGACAAAATCAAAAATCCCGTCCGGGAATGGATCATTATTGTTGTTCAATCGATCCAGTTCCATTACCCCAACTAGCAAGGTATCACTTAAATTTCCATCTGGCAGGAAGGGAATTGGCACACCCGTTTCATCATTCATGTACAACACATCCATGTAAAAATCTTCCCGATCTAACTGGAATGCATTTAGCGCATAAATGTTCTTCATCATCAAGTCCCAAGTTGGCATACGCACATCGAGCACGGTACTCTTCAGGAGCTTGAGGATCAAAGTCTTTGGTGGAGTGACACCATCGTTCGAAAATTCCCCAACCTGGTAGGTACGCCCTCCCGCGGTATATTGAAAAGCTACGGCAAGTACCTCATCTTGATTAAGAGCTTGATTCAGGGTGATATACCCAAGTTGTCGATGGAACTTATATTGATTCTGATCCAACTTCCTCGCATTCGCCAATTCCACATATTCGCGGGCCTCTAAAAATCCTGAACTACTCAGGTCTTGATTAGCTGTGGCAATATCTCTTACACCAGGAATGTTTGCCTCTAGCGTTAATGGATCAAGTTGATTGTTGGCATTGTTGGGATAGCCTTCAATATTTACGTTCGAACCTGGGAAAATGGTCACTCCAGATAAGTTTGAATTTGGATTGCGATAGGCATACTTTGCATCCGAACCCAAATCCATAAATGCTACAATATTTCGGAGATTTTCTGTTGAACTTCGCTCATTTGTGACCCAAACTTCAACTTTTGTTATTTGTACTGGTGAAGTTATAAGCGGTGCATTTTCCAAATACTCTTCATAATGATCGCGAAAAAACTGAGCCAAAAAGTAGTGGCGATTTGCCTCGTATTGATCACCTTGAATGAAGAATTCGTTCGTGGTTCCACCTCCCTGAACATTTATACTTTGACTTTGAGAGCGTTGCTCTGAAAACACTGTGGTTACCATGGTATTTCCGAACTGGAATTGACCCTTTAAACCAAATAGACTTTGCGCTCCTGTGATCAATGAGCTGTTAAGGGGCATGTTGATGTTCCCCATCTCCAGACGTTTGATAATATCGTCCTCCTCTCCTTCAAAGTCCAGTTTCATTTGATTATCAAATGCAAAAGAAGCTTCAGTGTCGTAGTTGATACCGAGGTCTAGTCGATCTCCAATTTTACCCTTAACATTCATTTGAATGCGCTGACCAAAATCAAAGGCAAAGGTCTTCTGGTTACGTACCGGAATGCCAGGATTTTCTACATACTGATAGCGTCCACCAAAACGGATTTCAGCCATTCCCTGCGGACGAATTTCTACGAGATCGCTCCCGAATACCTTGCCGAGGGCTTCATTACCTGTTTGAATTTGGGGGACCAATCCTTCCCCATCACGAGGGTTATCACCAGTGGGATTATACATGGCTGCTTTATCAGCCATATAATCCTGCTCCGCCCTATCGTACATGTACTGGCGGTACTGGTCCACAGTCCAGACCTCAGGAATAGGAAGACGTATGTCACCAATTTTCTTATAAACCAAATAATTACCTGAGGCAGGATCATAGATAATTTCTTTGGCGTAATTCGAGGGTTCAGGCAATGAAACCGAAGGACTGCCCGTTCCTGAAGAATCTGAGCCATCTTGTCCAAAGCTCATCACTGGAACAAACAGCAGAGCGAGAATCGTTCTGCTTATATATTTCTTCCAATTTCTTGGCATTTACAGGAGTTGTAAAGCTTTTCTTACTAATTCTTCTGTACTCATGGCAGGATCCTGCTTAAGTAATTTGTTCAAGGCGCCTTCGGCTTGTTTCGCAGAAATACCAAGGGTAGTCAATGCAGCATGTGCTTCCGCCCGAGCGCCACCCGACCTAGCAAGCATTGTAGATTCGCCTGCTGCAGCTGCCTTGGCCACTTTATCTCGAAGATCAATAACTATACGTTGTGCCGTTTTAGCACCTATTCCTTTGACTCCTTGTAAGGTCGCAGCATCTTCAGACATAATAGCATGTTCGATCTCGACAGGAGATAGTGAACTTAGGATAACTCTGGCAGTATTGGCACCTACTCCACTTACTGAAATTAGTAGTTCAAATAGGGCCTTTTCTCGCTTCGTTGAAAAACCAAAAAGCATTTCCGTATCCTCACGTACCAAATGATAGGTAAAGAGTAATCCCTCCGATAAGGGTTCAATGTCCGCGTATGTATTCAGAGAGATCTGAACGTCATAACCAATTCCGGTACATTCCACAATCACATTGGTTGCAGTCTTCTCAACAAAATTGCCTTTAACGTAATAAATCATATTAGGTATTTCAATCTAGGGATAACGTCTGAAAACAATCTTTCGTACGCTTAAAATGAAAAAGCCGCGTTAGAAGCGCGGCAATTTCTTTTCTAGTAAAATTCTAGTGATTAATCACAATCCTTTTAAAGGTAGCTCCATCAATACTGTAAAGGTAAATTCCATTGGCAAAACCTGCTACAGAAACGGCATTTTGGCCTGGAACTAGGTACGCACGCTTAACCTCCTCGCCTAGGGTATTGAAAAGTTTAAGTACGCCTGCCTTTTGGGTTTCAACATGTAATACATTCACCGCTGGATTCGGATACACCTTACTCTCAGCAACACTTAGCTCGATAGTTCCTACGGTTGGACCCGCAGAAACGGTTACCCAAACGCTTAAAGAGTCGTTATTATCTTTACCGTTGTAGAACACGTAGCGCGTGCTGTCCAAACAAGAATTCCCCGTTGTCGGGGAGTATACGTGGCCTGAAAAGTCTCCTTTAACAACTCCCGGCTGGATATTGATGTAACCGATCGAGCTGTCGATATCACTGCCGTAGCAGTAGTCCCAACAGAAATAACCGCTGTCGAATGCACAATCCATCTCGTGGTAAGCGCGACGCACATAAACGTCTACATCAGTAGAACTTACGTTCTTAATGTCTATTGAAAATCCATAGTCTGCCTTTGCCGTAGAATTTACTTCAAGCACAGTATCCATCTCGTGGACGGCGAGCGATTGAGCGTTTAGACCAGCAGTAGTCAAGGCGAACGATAGGAGTAATAAGGACCTTTTCATTTCTAATACAATTTCTATGCTCAAAGATAACCAATGTTATCCAACCTAAGCATGGTGTTTCGTGCCTCTTTTTTTGCTAAATTCCCACATTCAAATTTCAAATACATGAAAAAACTTTTACTATCCCTATTTGCAGTTTGCACTGCAACAGTAGCAATGGCGCAAGGACAAAGCGTTATCTATTCTACTGATTTCAACAGCGGTATCCCAACCGGATGGACGCAATCGACACAAGCCACAGACGGTGGTTTCCTTTCTGGTTCGGCTTCAACTTTAAGTTCGAGCTACTTTACTATCACAGATCCAGGTTCAAACTTCGTTGCTACAAACGACGACGGTTGTAACTGTAACAAAGCAGACGAGTACCTCATTACGGATACTATTGATTTGAGCAACTATTCGGTAATGCACGCTACATTTAAGTCGTTCTACTTCGGCGCAACCTACAGCGGTGCTACAGAAGTTGCTGAGTTCTTGTACACTACAGATGGTGGTACCAACTGGACTACTCTTGCTACTCTCGATCCTGCAGGTGATTGGGTAAGCCAGTGGATCGACGTAAGTGCTGCTTGTGGTAATGCGAACGTACAGTTCGCATTCAACTACCAAGACGGTGGTGGCTGGTTGTACGGTTTGGGTATCGAAGACTTCGCAGTATTCGCACCATACAACTTTGACGTAGCAGTAGAGTCTTTGGACATGCCTTCTACAATTGGTTTGAACAACGCACCTTTCACTTTGGAAGGAACTTTGAAGAACTACGGTGGTACGACGATCACTTCAGCAACTATCAACTACTCTGTTAACGGTGGTACTGCAGTAACTACGAACTTGACAGGTTTGAGCATTGCTCCTTACGACACGTACACTTGGACACACTCAACAAACTGGACGCCTGGTTCTACAGGTAACTACACTGTTGATATTTACGCTTCTCCAGTAAACGGCACATTCGATCAAAACACGTCGAACGATACTCTAAGTGCAGCTATTGAAGTACTTACAGCAACAGCTGATCGCGTAGTATTGGCAGAAGAATTCACTTCGTCAACTTGTGGACCTTGTGCTTCATTTAACCCTAGTTACAAAGATCTATTGGACGACAACGATGCGAACACTTCTACCGGTCGTGTAACTTCTGTGAAGTACCAAATGAACTGGCCTTCTCCAGGTAATGACCCTGCATATAACCAAGAAGCGGCTGATCGTCGCGTTGCTTACGGTATCAACGGTGTGCCAGATGTTGTTTACGCAGGATCTAACATCCCTACTTCTCAAGCGAACATCGACCTGGTGAAAAATATTCCAGCTCTTGCGGAACTAGATGCTGAGTGGAGTGCTACTGGTAACTACATTCAGTGTGATGCTACTGTAGACGCATTAGCGAACCTTGGTTCAAATGTTGTTTTGCACATGGCAATGATCGAGAAAGAAATTTCTCACAATGTTCAAACGAATGGTGAGACGACGTTCTACCACGTATTCCGCAAGTTCATGGACGGATCAAACGGCCACAGCATGGCAAACATGACTGCTGGTAACACCTACACGCACTACGCAAACTCTACGATTTCTGTGAACTCTGCACCAGCGCAAGGTTCTTATGATTTCTGGGTAGGTACTTCAAACATGGACGTTATCGTTTGGTTGCAAGACAACTCAACAGGTGAAGTATTGCAGAGCGCTTACGCTATGTACACAACTTCAGGGGTAAACGAAATGGATGATATGGCGCGTTACATCGCAGTATACCCGAACCCAGCAAACGAATTTGCAGGTGTTGAAATCGATTTGATCGATCGCTCAGATGTTACTTTGAATGTAGTAAATGCTATGGGTCAAACAGTGTACACTGATGCTATGACTATGGACGCAGGTACTCAGAAAGTTGAGCTACCAACAAGTGCTTTGAGCGCTGGTCTATACTTTGTGAATGTTAACGTAAACGGCGTAAGCAAGACCTTGCGTTTGAACGTTGCTCACTAAGCATTAAATATGTTATTTTTACGGGGGGCCGAAAGGCTCCCCGTTTTTTTTTTATTCACCCTAGAGAACATGAAACAACTTCTTACCGCAATCGCCTTTTTTGGTTTATTTCAACTTGGCGCTCAAGAATTGCCAAGTACTATGCTTAAGACCCTCGACGGTCAAAGCATCAACATCCAAGATGCCATCAGTGATGAAGGACCAACAGTCATTAGCTTCTGGGCAACATGGTGTAAACCGTGTATCAAAGAATTGACAGCATTCATGGATTACGCCATTGACCTTGAAGAAGAGGTAGGTGCTAAAGTCCTCGCAGTAAGCATTGATGATTCTCGTAATTCCGCACGTGTCGCACCTATGGTCCAAGGACAGGGATGGGAATACACTGTATTGCTGGATGAAAATCAAGATTTAAAAAGAAACTTAGGTATTGTAAATGTACCCTTCACTCTAGTACTCAATAAAGAAGGTGAGGTAGTATGGAAGCACAGCGGATATTCACCCGGAGACGAAGAAGAACTTGCTGAAGTTGTCGAAGAGGTGGCAGCAGGCCACGATCCAAGTCACTAATTCATGAAAAGACTTCTCTTATTTGCTTGGGCTATCTGTAGTGCTACTACATCCATTGCGCAAGAGCAAAATACTTTTGGTGGCCAACTACACGGCAATTTTCAACTCGACGGTCAGTTGTATCTCCGCGACGAGAGCATTGACCCGACCGGAGAGTTTTACCCTGACGAACGCTTTTTAGGACAAGGCTACGCGAATTTCGTGTACACCGACGGCAACTTTTCTTCAGGCGTGCGCTATGAAAACTATCAGAATGTGATGCTCGGTTTTCCGGAAGGGTACCGCGGGGAAGGCATTACCTACCGCTACTTACAATTCAAACAAGACGGATTAGACATTACCGTTGGGAATTTCTACGAGCAGTTCGGAACAGGTATGGTCTTCCGTTCCTACGAAGAGCGTGGCCTAGGGTATGATAACGCCATGGACGGCGTGCGTATCAAGGTAAATCCTGTGAGTGGCTTAAGCTTGAAAGCGGTGATGGGCCGTCAGCGTTTCTACTTTGAAAAAAGTCCTGGACTCCTAAGAGGAATTGATGCAGAATACAACCTGAGTAAAGAACTATACCCTAAACTAGATTCAGCAGGTCTACGATGGACTGTCGGCGGTAGCTACATGAGCAAATACCAGCGTGCCAATGATCCGTTTTTAGTACTGCCCGAAAACGTTGCTGCAGGCGGTGTAAGAACTCAAGTTTCAAAAGGGCCTTGGGCGATACAAGTAGAATATGCCTACAAGGCTAATGACCCTTCTGCCGATAATGGCTACATCTATAAAGACGGGAACGGCATTCTGGCAAATGTGAGTTACAGCAAGAACGGTCTTGGTGTTATTGCGGGCGTTAAGCGCATCGACAACATGTCGTTTAGAACGGACCGGAACGGCTCTACCATAGATATGCTGGTAAACTATTTAAGCCCAACCGCTCAAGTTCACACCTATGCCCTACCTGCACTGTATCAATATGCTACACAGATTAATGGGGAAGAAGGCATTCAACTAGAGGCGAACTACAAATTCAAACGCAACACCACCTTAGGCGGTAAATACGGCACACTACTCAGTTTGAACTACAGCGTCGTACAAAGCATCGATAAGGATTATGTAGATCCTGCTTTGGATACCTTGAGAACACTTCAAGGCTACTACAGCGATCCTATGATGCGCGGAGACATTCCCTATTTCCACGACTTCAATATGACCCTGAGCAAGAAGATCAATAAGAAGCTCAAAATAAATGCTATGTACCTCAATCTGTTCTATAACCGCAGCGTGTTGGAAGACGGTTTGGGCGATGAAAGCATCTTACTAAATCCTGACGGTCAAAAGCTAATGAGCGGGGATATTTTCATCTTAGAAAGCCTCTACAAAGTGAAGCGCAAGCATTACTTGCGCACAGAATTTCAACACTTGAGTACCAAAGACGATCGTGGCTCTATGGCCATGGCATTGGCGGAGTACAGCATTGCCCCACACTGGTTCTTCAGTGTACAAGACATTTACAACTACGGCAACCCGGACGAGGCGCAAAGACTGCACTATCCATTGGCTTCTGTGGTCTATACCGCAGGCACTAGTCGTTTCCAACTCTCGTACGGGCGTCAACAGCGCGGTATCTTCTGTGTAGGTGGTGTATGTCGTGTTGTTCCTCCATCAAACGGTGTGAGCTTCTCCCTAACTACAAGCTTCTAATGATGAGAAAGACGGTCCAATTCCTTTTTGCTTCGCTCCTTTTAAGCCTCATGACCACACAATGCGATGTGATCGACCAGCCGTTTAAAAACGGTGGTCCACAGGACACCACGTCCACCGCCCAGCTCAGAAATGTACTCATTGAGGATTTTACCGGGCACCGTTGCAAGAATTGTCCAAAAGCCTCGAAAGAAATTGAAGCTTTGGTCGACGCCTTTGGGGCGAACAGAATTATTGGTCTTGCCATCCACGCAGGTCCCGGAAACTTCACAAACACCAACGCCGATTACCCAACTGACTTCACCACACAAGAGGGAAAGGATATTCAAAGTTTCTTTGGTACGAACTTCCTGCCCGTAGGCATGGTGAACCGTGAGAATTGGACGTCATCAGGCAACTCACACTGGTCGAGCTACTCCAACTGGCCTACCCTAAGCGCTGAAGCCATGGACAGCACCTTACGCGT
>CBFHHP010000034.1:8001-10373 GCA_965655745.1 uncultured Schleiferiaceae bacterium | reverse complement strand
TATACACGACCTCGACGTGGTGGTAATGGTAAAAGAAAGCGGTATTGTAAGTCCACAGCTGATGCCCGATGATACGCGCGATACTGAATATGTCCACAACAATGTACTTCGAGACTTTGTAACTCCTACTTGGGGAGAAGAAATTGGCACTAGTCCTATGGTTCCAGGAGATGAGTTGACCTCGTCACATAGCATTGCTTGGAATTCAGATTGGGTACAGGCCAATAGTGCTGTTGTGGTATACGTATTCAATCCTGAGAATTACCGCATTCTGCAGGTGGTTGAAGCTCCAATCAACTAAGTCTTTTTCGCGAAACTTAGATTTCTCTTGAATCCTTCGAAGCCCGTTCTTCGGATGGCTGAGCCCTTCATGATCTCGTCCCAGAGCTCATGAGTGATTTCCTCCCACGCTTCCCAATCGTTCTCTTTAATGGGCGTTCGCAGGTCAAAATCTTGTTCTTGGTGGGGCGTAGAGAATCGATTCCAAGGACAAACATCCTGGCAGATATCACAACCGTATACCCAATCCTCCATTTTACCTTGATACTCATTTGGTAACGCCTCCATGTATTCTATCGTCAGGTAGCTAATGCACTTGTTGCTATCAACAACCGTCGGTGCGATAATAGCCTTGGTTGGACAAGCATCGATACATGCAGTGCACGTTCCACAATGATCTGTTGTAGGGCCATCTGGTTCCAATTCTAGATCCACAATCAATGCGCCTATAAAGAAAAAGCTTCCTGCACCCTTACTGAGCAACAGGCTGTGCTTCCCAATCCAGCCCAAGCCGCTTTTGCGCGCCCATGCCCGATCCATCACTGGGGCACTATCCACAAATCCTCTGCCTTCTACCTCACCTATCTCAGCCTGTATGCCTTGCAGCATACGCTTGAGCTTACCGCGAACCACCTTGTGATAATCACGGCCGTACGCATATTTAGAAATCTTGGGTGTACCCTCCTCTTGTGTTTCCTCTGGAAAATAATTCAGCGTTACACTGATGACAGATTTTGCACCTGGAACAAGCTTTCGTGGATCCAAACGAGCATCAAAATGATTCTCCATCCAACTCATCGTACCGTGGTATCCGGCCTTAAGCCAGTTCTCCAAACCCGTCGCCTCTTCCTCTAAAAATCCTGCAGCAGAAATACCACAGGCGTCGAAGCCCTGTTCCTTAGCAAGGCGTTTTACAATCTGAGATGCCTCAGTCCGCGTCATCAGAATAGGGATCCTGTATTGCCCTTCTGTGGACGATTTAACCCAAGATGACTGTAGGCCCTTTCCGTAACCATTCTACCGCGAGGCGTTCTGAGTAAGAAGCCTTCCTTAATTAAGTACGGTTCGTATACCTCTTCAATAGTCTCTGCCTGCTCCCCTATGGCCGTGCTCAAGGTATTGAGCCCAACTGGTCCTCCAGCAAAATTATCGACCAATACGGTAAGGATTTTGTTGTCCATCTCATCCAGTCCTTTGCTGTCAACGTTCAAGGCATTCAAACCAAATTCGGCGATTTCCACATCAATGGTTCCATTCCCTTTGACCATTGCGAAATCCCGAACCCTTCTTAGAAGCGCATTAGCTATACGCGGTGTTCCTCGAGATCGAGAAGCTACGCGAATACAGGCTTCATATGCGGCAGGAACTTCCAGAATTTCAGCACTTCGCTCAACGATGGTACTCAACAGTTCTACATCGTAATATTCCAACCTTGAATTAATACCAAAACGTGCACGTAGCGGAGCTGTTAAAAGTCCTGAACGCGTAGTTGCTCCGATAAGGGTAAATGGGTTCAAACTGATCTGTACACTTCTCGCGCTAGGACCAGAGTCAATCATGATATCAATCTTGAAGTCCTCCATCGCACTGTACAGGTACTCTTCTATTACCGGAGATAGGCGATGAATCTCATCTATAAACAGCACATCATTCGGCTCGAGATTCGTGAGTAGCCCCGCAAGATCAGAGGGCTTGTCCAAAACAGGGCCTGAAGTGACTTTAATTCCAACACCGAGCTCGTTAGCGAGGATATGGCTTAAGGTAGTCTTGCCCAATCCTGGTGGACCGTGCAACAAGACATGATCCATAGCTTCGTCGCGCATCTTGGCAGCCTCAACAAAGATCTTAAGGTTCTCCAATACCGCTGCTTGACCCGTAAAGTCATCAAAGCTCAATGGCCTCAACTTCTTTTCAATCTCACGTTCCGTATTCGTGAAGTTTCCTCCTGTAGGATCTAAGTGCTCGTTCATAGTGTTACAAATTACCACAAAAAATCCCCTTACCGCGAGGTAAGGGGATCTAATATTTTAAAGTGAGACGGGTGCTAGTGACCGCTCTCCTCTCCTTCTGCCAATGGCACGTTTTGAGGAACG
>CBFHHP010000034.1:3363-7907 GCA_965655745.1 uncultured Schleiferiaceae bacterium | reverse complement strand
GGTACATCACCTGGCCAGTTACCGTGGATGTGCTCTACAGGAGTTGTCCACTCTAGAGAGTTACCTCTCCAAGGATTCTGCTTCGCCTTAGGACCTCTCCAAATACTGTAGAAGAAGTTAAAGATGAAAATCAGCTGAGCAGCACCACCGATGATAGCAAAGTAGGTAATCAATACATTGATGTCCGCCAAATTATCGAACATTGGGAACGCGGTGTTGCTGTAGTAACGACGTGGTAAACCCGCCATACCCAAGAAGTGCATTGGGAAGAACACACCATAAGCAGTTATGAAAGTCAACCAGAAGTGCGCATAACCCATTGATTTATTCATCATACGGCCGTACATCTTAGGGAACCAGTGGTATACCCCCGCGAACATACCGTAGATCGCACTAAGACCCATTACAATGTGGAAGTGAGCAACAACGAAGTAAGTATCGTGAACGTTGATATCCAAAGCACTATCACCAAGAATAACACCCGTCAAACCACCAGTAACGAACGTACTAACCAATGCAATAGAGAAAAGCATTGCTGGTGTGAACTGGATGTTCCCTTTCCACAGTGTAGTGATGTAGTTAAAGGCTTTAACTGCTGATGGAATCGCAATCAATAGGGTCGTGAAGGTAAATACAGAACCTAGGAACGGGTTCATACCTGTTACGAACATGTGGTGACCCCATACGATAAAGCTCAAGAAAGCAATTGCCAAAATTGAACCTACCATCGCACGGTAACCAAAGATTGGCTTACGTGAGTTAGTGGCAATAACCTCTGATGAAATACCCAAAGCAGGTAAGAGGATAATGTATACCTCAGGGTGTCCCAAGAACCAGAACAAGTGTTGGTACAATACTGGAGAACCACCGCTGTAGCTCAATACCTCACCACCCATGAAGATATCACTGAGGTAGAATGAAGTACCCAACATGCGGTCAAACATCAAAAGCAATGCTGCACTTAGTAGTACCGGGAATGAAAGTACCCCTAGAACTGCTGTTACAAAGAATGCCCAAATCGTCAATGGTAGACGCGTCATGCTCATCCCTTTTGTACGCATGTTTAACACGGTTACGATGTAGTTCAATGAACCCAATAGTGACGATACAATGAACAATGTCATTGAGATCAACCAAAGCGTCATACCCGCGCCTGAACCCGGCATTGCTTGTGGAAGTGCAGACAAAGGTGGGTATACTGTCCAACCGGCAGCTGCAGGTCCTGATTCAACGAACAATGAGACCACCATTACTACAGAACTGGTAAAGAAGAACCAGTATGAAAGTGCATTCATAAAGCCAGAGGCCATATCACGTGCACCAATCTGCAATGGAATAAGTAGGTTCGAGAAAGTACCTGATAGACCCGCAGTCAATACGAAGAATACCATAATGGTACCGTGAATAGTTACAAGAGCCAAATAGATATTTGGATCCATCACACCGTCAGGTGCCCATTTACCCAAGAAGAACTCAAGGATTGGGAAACTTTGCTCAGGGTATGCAATCTCCAAACGGAAAAGCATTGACATCATCACACCGATGATACCCATGAACATACCGGTAATCAAAAACTGCTTACCAATCATCTTGTGGTCCATCGTAAAGAGGTACTTCGTGAAGAAGTTCTCCTCGTGGTGGTGCTCCATCAAGTGATCTTGGAAGTGATTGTTTTTTTCTGTTGTCGTTGTAGTTGACATAGCTAAATGTTTATTACTTCTATTTACAGTGTCTCAGCGACGGTTTTTTGTTCTTTTAACCAAGCGTCGAATTCATCTTGGGTTTCAACGACGATGTCCATTTGCATGTTGTAGTGTGCAGCACCACAAATCTTGTTACAAAGGAGTACGTAATTGAAATCCCAAACGTCTTCGCCTTTGGCTTTTCTAATCTCGTTTACTTCCTCAACGTGCGCTTTTACGTCTTTGTTCTGACGAATTTCCGCTGTCGTAATGGTCGGTGTAAACTGGAAGTTCGTTACCGATCCAGGAACACAGTTCATTTGTGCACGAAAGTGCGGGAAGTAAGCAGAGTGAATAACATCCTGCGAGCGGAAAGCAAACTGGATTGGCTTGCCCACTGGTAGGTGTAATTCTTTGGCTATAATATCATCTGCAGAAGCCGGATCTTGAGTATCAACACCCACAATGTTCGCACCTGCAATTTCATGTACTGTTGCATAACCCAACTCGTTGTCGCCACCACTGTAACGAACGGTCCAGTTGAACTGCTGCGCATATACTTCTACGAGAATTGGCTCTTCTTCATTCTCAGGCATCATCAAGGTACTCCACACGTTCAGACCCCAGATGATCAATACGGCCAATGCAAGCGCAGGAACCATCGTCCAAAATAACTCAAGACGGTTGTTGTGCTCGTAGTAGGTAGCTTTCGTTCCTTTCTTACCTCTGTACTTATATGCGAAGTAGAAAAGGATAGGCTGTACAATGAAGAATACGATGTTGATGATCAACATACTAAGATTCCAAAGGCTATCAATCTCTGCACCATGTGCTGAAGATGGTTCTGGAAGGCTGTGTCTTCCCCAGGCGATGTACATTACTACAACGCTGATGATAAAGCCGAAACCTACTAATAACATTAGACGCCCTTGGGTGTCATTGTCCTTTGGACTTACATCGTTGTCTTTGCCTTTCTGAATTTCAGAAGAAATCTCAGAGATTCTCATCACCTGTACCAAGGTGAGGACGACTAAAACAACTAATACTATGATTGAAACTGCACTCATTATTTAGTGTCTTTTCTAATTATTGATGGAAGTTTTTAGACTCCGTTAGCATTGGGTGGTTCTTGTGCAGCAATGGCGCCTTAGCAACTGATGATAGAACTACGTAGATGTATAATCCGGCGAAGAATAGAATTGGACCCAATTCTACTAAACCAAAGCCGTAGTGATCACCTACCGTACCCGGCATAATCATAACGTAGTGGTCCATGTAGTGACCTACGAGGACGAATACAGCCGCCATAACTACAGTGCCTGGAACACGCTTCGCTGGACGGCTTAAAACAGCCAATACAGGAAGGATGAAGTTCAATACCAACATAGTGAAGAACGGTACTTTGTACTGCTCGAAACGTTGCATGTAATAGGTTACCTCTTCTGGAATGTTCGCGTACCAAATAAGTACAAACTGTGAGAACCAGAGGTACGTCCAGAATACAGAGAATGCAAACATGAACTTACCCAAATCGTGCAAATGGTTTTCGTTCACCCACTCCAAATGACCTTGACCTTTTAAGTAAAGCGTCAATAGGATCAATGCAGCAAAAGAGCTCACGAACATACCTGCAAAGGTGTACCATCCAAATAGTGTAGAGAACCAGTGAGTGTCAATCGACATCACTAAATCCCATGCACTTGTGGAAGATGTTACTGCATAGAATACTGTGAATGCAGCCGCAACACCGCGGTTCTTTTTCCACATTGCAACGCCGTCGCCTGTATCTGAAAGCAAAGAGTTCTTACGAAGGACCTTAGCAGCCCAAATCCAACCACCGATGTAGATAAGAATACGAATGGTAAAGAACAAAGGATTCAAAAATCCACGCTTACCAGCAATGATAGCATCGTAGTTCTCATGGCCTGGAACATTGATTCCCTCAACCATCCAATGGAACATGTGGTGTACATGTCCAAACCCAAGGAAAGTGATTAGGGCGATTACAATTAACGGTGCCACAATTGCAAATGATTGCGCCTCCATTAGTCTAAGAAGACCAGCAGACCAACCTGCTTGTGCTACATATTGAATACCTAAGAAGAACAACTGTCCCAAACCTAGACCCAAAAAGAAGAAAGCTGCTACATACAATGCAGACCAAGGACGGTTTGCAATTTGATGTGCTGCATGCTCCGCATGTGCATCGTGAGCACCATGTGCTTCTTCAGCATGTGCATCGTGACCGTGGTCAGCATGCGCTTCTTCTGCATGTGCTTCGTGACCGTGATCGTCGTGCGATTCTTCAGCATGTGCATCATGACCGTGGTCGTCGTGCGCTTCTTCAGCATGTGCATCATGACCAGCATCGGCATGCATTTCTGTAGCATGCGCATCGTGACCGTGTCCCGCATCGTGAGATGACGAACCATTTAGGGCAAATCCAACGACCCAAAGGATAGCACCTACTACCGTAAGTGCGATTGCCAATTGTTTTGTCTTTGTTTTAAACTCAAACATTTCTACTCTGCGGTTTTATTCTTGATCAGCTCTAAGTTTCACAACGTAACGAACGATTTTCCAACGTTCGTCGTAAGTAAGTTGTGAAGCATGTGAACCCATGATTCCTTTACCGTGCATAATTACATGGTACATAGAACCAGGAGTAATATCTGGTAGTCTTGAAGATGCATACGAAGGAACACCCAAGATTTTCTCTTGCATTACCAAAGGACCGTTGCCGTCTCCCTTCTCACCGTGGCAGTGGTCACAGAAGATGTTGTATAATTCTTTTCCTTCAGCAAGCGCTTCTTCAGAATCGAATTCTGCTGGAAGTGCTAACGTGGTGCGCGCAGCTTCATA
>CBFHHP010000034.1:0-3264 GCA_965655745.1 uncultured Schleiferiaceae bacterium | reverse complement strand
ACCTTCATTGCTGTTTGCAAATTCGTAAGGATGGTAACCGCGCGGTACAGTACCTTCAACAGGTAGCTGCGCGCTTAGACCATTTGCAAATTGAGCAGAAGGCTCATACGTTTCGAGAGATGGGCTCTGGTACATGTCGTCCATGTACGTGTAACCCGGAGTTGATTTATCGAAGTTACAGCTAGCGAGTGTGGCTGAAGCTGTAAGCACTATGATGGTAGTAATTCTTTTCATCTTATGCTTCGACTTTTGAAATTTCTAGAGCACCCAATTCTTGGAGCTTCTTAGTTAAATCTGCCTCTTCACCTTCGAGTTCAACTTCCATAAGGAAATGATCATCAGTAGTACGAGGATCAGGGTTCTGTGCTTTAGCACCTGGATATAGCTTGTTAACTGCGAAGTAAGACCAGCACATCAAGTGCGCAGCGAAGAATACGGTCAACTCAAACATTACTGGAATGAATGAAGGCATGTTTAAAAACCAGTATGCATTCGGCTTCCCTCCAATGTTCTGTGGCCAATCTGAAACCATTGTATACCATGTAAGCCAAGAACAAAAGAATAGACCAGTTAATCCGTAGAAGAATGCTGCTGTACTCAAGCGAGTTCTTTTAAGACCCATTGCTTCGTCCAATCCGTGGATTGGAAACGGAGAATAAACCTCACTCACGTGGTAACCGTTAGAACGGAGATCTTTTACAGCGCCTAAAACGACATCGTCGTCATTGAATAGCGCGCGTACGATAGGATTGTGTTTAGTGTGCCCCATGCTCGTCGTGATGTTTTTTGAAGTTTTCACCTGAAGACTTCAAGATGGTTTTCAATTCAGCTTGTGCAATTACTGGGAACGTTCTAGCGTATAGCAGGAACAATACGAAGAAGAACCCGATAGTACCGATGTATATACCGATGTCAACAAAGGTTGGAGAGAACATAGACCATGAAGATGGCAAGTAATCTCTGTGGATAGAAGTCACGATAATCACGAAACGCTCAAACCACATACCTATGTTTACAACGATTGAAATCACGAATGTGAAAATCAAGTTTGTACGAAGTTTCTTAGACCACATAAACTGTGGAGAGAACACATTACAAGTCATCATCGACCAGTATGCCCACCAGTAAGGACCGGTTGCTCTATTCAAGAATGCATATTGCTCGTATTCAACACCCGAGTACCAAGCGATGAAAAGCTCAGTGATGTAAGCAACACCTACGATAGAACCCGTAACCATGATTACGATGTTCATCATCTCAATGTGCTCGATGTTGATGTAATCTTCCATTTTGAAGATCTTACGTACAATCAATAGAAGCGTCTGTACCATCGCGAATCCTGAGAAGATTGCACCGGCAACGAAGTACGGCGGGAAGATGGTCGTGTGCCATCCTGGAATTACAGAAGTTGCGAAGTCAAACGATACAATCGTGTGTACAGAAAGTACAAGTGGCGTTGCTAGACCAGCAAGTACCAACGATACTTCTTCGAAACGCTGCCAATGCTTTGCCTTACCGCCCCATCCGAAAGAAAGGACCTTATAAATGTGCTTTTGTACTGGGTTGATTGCACGGTCGCGAATCATTGCGAAATCTGGAATCAAACCAACGTACCAGAACACAGTACTTACAGTTAGATAGGTCGAGATCGCAAATACATCCCAAAGAAGTGGTGAGTTAAAGTTCACCCAAAGTGAACCGAATTGGTTAGGAATAGGCATTACCCAATAAGCCATCCAGATACGACCCATGTGGATCAACGGGAAAAGACCCGCTTGAATAACTGAGAAGATAGTCATTGCCTCTGCTGAACGGTTAATGGCCATTCTCCACTTCTGACGGAAGAGAAGAAGTACCGCCGAAATCAGTGTTCCCGCGTGACCAATACCTACCCACCAAACGAAGTTGGTAATATCCCAGGCCCAATCAACAGTTTTATTAAGTCCCCAAACACCGATACCGGTACCAATAGTATATAGGATACACCCTACACCCCATAGGAACATGACAAATGCGATAGAGAAGGCAATCCACCACGCACGTGGTGCTTTTGACTCTACCGGTTTCGCTATATCGTTGGTGATGTCTGAGTAAGACTTATCTCCAAGAATGAGCGGATTTCTAACAGGCGATTCGTAATGCATGTCGCTTTCTTATTTATTAGGCTCTGTTTCTAACTTTAGTCTGGTAGAACACGCTAGGCTGTGTACCTACTTCCTCCAATAGGTGGTATGCACGTCCTTGTTGTTTCAAGCTGCTCACCTCACTATCCGGGTTGTTCACGTCTCCGAAAACGATGGCATTCGAACCACATGCTTGCGCACAAGCAGTAGTAAATTCACCGTCTGTCAACATTCTACCGTCTTTCTTCGCTTCTAGTTTACCCAATTGGATGCGCTGGATACACAAAGAACACTTCTCGATCACACCACGTGCTCTTACCGTTACGTCTGGATTCAATACCATACGGCCGTAATCGTCTTGTGATGGGTTTACATCAGCAAATTTCTCATTGCCTTTGTAGTTGAACCAGTTGAATCGACGCACTTTGTACGGACAGTTGTTCGCACAGTAACGCGTACCGATACATCTGTTGTAAGCCATGTGATTCAAACCTTCTCTCGAGTGAACCGTAGCACCTACAGGACATACAGTTTCACACGGAGCATGGTTACAGTGCTGACACATTACCGGCTGGAATACTACCGATGGGCTCTCAGAAGGAACTTCCATCTTCGCGTATTTCTCAATAGCGCCGATACCTTCGTCTTCAGCTCTTTCAGCTGTCATTTCTGAAGAGTAGTAACGATCAATTCTCAACCAGTGCATATCGCGGTGGCGACGAACCTCATCTTTACCCACAACAGGCACGTTGTTTTCCAACGAACATGCAACAACACAAGCACCACAACCTGTACACGAGTTCAAGTCAATAGACATGTTCCACATGTGTGAGGTTTCGTGATCGTGATCGTCCCATAGATTCGCTTCAAAGGCACTCAAAGGACCTCTATGCGTCTCAAATGTTGGCTTTTCATTCCACTCCTCGTGACTAACATTCATGAACGTTGGAAGTGAAATTTCATTTACGATTTTACGTCCCATCATGGTATGTGCCAACTGCACTGATGCAAAGCCGTGCTCAACTTCAGAAGCCGAAGCAGTTACCTCAGTACTTACTGCTGCTGAGGCTGGAAGTAATGCATTGGCATTAACACCAATACCATTACCGACCTTACCCACTGCAGTACGACCAAAACCAAC
>CBFHHP010000033.1:18989-20376 GCA_965655745.1 uncultured Schleiferiaceae bacterium | reverse complement strand
CCAACGACAGCCTGCGGCTGATGTAACTTGCACGTCGTAGAATGCGGTGTCTGTTAGGATTGCGGTAGTATACGTGGTTGCAGTCGCACCCGTTAAGTTCGACCAGCTGTTGGCGGCGAAGTTGCGCCACTGGTAGTTCACTGTTGCTCCGGTCGCAACCACCCCAAAGGTTGTGCTATTTCCGGTACAGATATCTTTATCCGCTGGGACATAGTTTATCGTGAAATCAATTGGATCGTTGAGAACAATGTCGTTACCGGTCGAGGTAGAACAGCCTAAAGAATTTGAAAGAACAATATTCAAATAATGTCCTTCACCAAGGTTGGAAATTGTAGCTATGCCGCTTGTTACTGTTGCCGTAGTCACTCCTCCTTCATAAGAAACAGGATAACTTCCGTCCGATACATTAGTAATGGAAAACGTTATGGATCCATCATTTACCCCACAAGAAGTAGGATTTACTCCTGTAAAATTCCCAACGGTTAATGCCGCTCCTTTGGTGCCGCTAACTTCTACAGTTGATCCAATGTGGCCTTGAGTATTAAAAACGATGGCTGAAGGGTTCGTTCCGGGTTCTAGTCCGCTCATGCGGATGTAAACATTGGTATCTACAATACCCGTGCTATCAACGGCTAGATTTAAAGTTGAGCTCCAGCCGGTATTGCTTTGATTGCTGATTTCGTAACCTACCGGCGCACTTACACTTACAGGACCCGTTAAATATCTACCTTCTAAAAGTATGCCCTGTGATGAAGAGGCACTTCCGTCACACGTAAAAAACGGGATAAGGGATTCAAAAATGGTTAGCGTTGGAAAAACTGTGACAACCTCATTTGTTGGAAACCAGCTCACCGGATTGCTTCCTGAGATGAGATAGGTTTTGTTTCCAGCACTTGAACTGCCCAGAGTAAAGTCTATTCTATTTGCACTTGAATAACCTACTGTTACCCTGGTTCTACCATCGGTGCCGGCAGTATTTGAGGTTGTAGAGCCATTCGTGAAACGCCCGTTACCAGGAGCGGAAGAAGTGTAGCTTAAATAGCTTGAGACGCCCAACAGGTAGCTGCTGATACCGTCTGACTCAAAAAACACCCCAGAAGGCCCTACACCGTCAAGATCCAAAGCACTAAGGTAGAAGTCACCTAGACTAGCTAAGACGGGTGAAGCGGCAGTCCCGTCTTCTATAAATGTTATGGAATAGCCTACACTACCGCCTGCAGTCCAAAGTATTTCTGGCGAAAAGTGTGCAGCCGTATTGCCGTTCGTAGTAGAAGTATTATCAAAACTGCTAATCAATGCATTATTGACCGACTCAATACGAATAATGGCATCGAAAGAAGTTCCCCCAACGGTTACAACATTGTCGTAAACACAAGTACCTCCGGTG
>CBFHHP010000033.1:16991-18891 GCA_965655745.1 uncultured Schleiferiaceae bacterium | reverse complement strand
CGACTCAATACGAATAATGGCATCGAAAGAAGTTCCCCCAACGGTTACAACATTGTCGTAAACACAAGTACCTCCGGTGGTTAATGAAGGATTAGCTGTAAGTGGGGTGCTAAAGTCTAGGTTCTGCCCTGCTAAGGAAACAGTCTGTGCGGAAAGTGCTATGCCTAAGACCACGGCAGCCAAGGAATAGAGTAACCTTTGTCTCATAAATGTGTGCTTGAGGACGTATTTGTTTTGGGTCGATAGTAAAGTACTAATTTACATTCAACTATTCGTCAATTAATTCACAGAAAACCAATTTGTTAACTAAAATACCAGGTTGCATGGAGTTAGGATTTTGCGAATTTCATCTTACTTGCGGGAAAACTTCGGCTATAAAGTTGTTGATAGAATTGGCCAATTAAATTCAAAACGTGACTTTTGTCACGAATATCAAGTTTAAGCACATGAAGGTCGACGAACGCCTATCTATCGCAGAGCTTAATGACATCTTTAGACCACTTCAACCGGAACAGCGCATTACCGAACTGTACCGTCACTTTACGACCAATGAAGTGATGTTGACCAGCTCATTTGCCGCGACTTCTGCTTATTTACTGCACCTTTTCTCGGTGTACCAGCCAGAGCAAGAAGTGTTGTTTATCGACACCGGCTACCACTTTGATGAGACCTTGATTTACAAAGATTACCTAGCTAAAGTGTATGGGTTGAAGACGCGGGAGGTTCGTGCTGAGGCTTGGAAACACGAATTCACCACCAAGGACCAAACGTGGACCAAGGACCCGGATTATTGCTGTACCATTAATAAGGTGGAGCCGCTGGAGAAGCTTAAAGAGGAACACGAGATATGGGTCAGCGGCTTGATGAGCTGGCAAAGTGACCGTCGTGCGACCTTGGATATATTCGAAGAGCGCGGTGGCGTGATTAAGTTCTATCCATTATTAGATGTCACCCGCGAGCAGCGTGAGGCGTATATCAAAGATCACTTACTGCCGTTCCACCCGTTGCAATCGAAGGGGTATTTCAGTGTTGGTTGCAAGCATTGTACCCAGCCTGGCAAGGGCAGGGAAGGTCGTTGGAACAACAGCCCCAAAACGGAGTGTGGGTTGCATCTCTAATCGATGGCAAAAGCGTACTGAAAAATTTGAGAAATGAAAAACCCGACAGCACAGCCGTCGGGCGGCATTGTCGAGTTTTTCTAATCCTTAACACTAATCAAAAACAAGTCAACGAATGCTCAGCTAAGCTATTGTCAACGAATTACTTAAAGGTGTGTTGAGGGTTATCATTAAGTAAAAACCCACACCAAGAGTGGTGCGGATTTTTCCAGTGTAAGCGAGCGAGGTTTATTGGCAGGCTAAACAGGCAATAAAAAACACCTGCCAGAACGGTTCACTCTACCGATTAAATATTGGAGTAGAATACCTTCGTATTTTCATCCGCAGGTGCACACGGGTCGTACTTTGTAGGTACGGGTTCGTAATTAATCACGCCATCAGTTGCGGCTTCTTCCGAAGTGAAGTAACCAAGAAGGGTAAGCTCCTTTAGGGTTCTAAAGAAGTGATTGCCGTCCGCCTGGGCGGCTTCGTCAAATGCATTTAGGAATTCTTCCCGCTCCATCTGAGTGGCTTCTTCAAAAGGACGACCGATGGCACTTTTACCTTCCACGGCGATTTCCTTGATGCCGGAATTTAATTTCTCTTGCATGTCCGGGTAGTAGCAATCGCGGATCATCACGTCGATAAACGCGCCAATCTTTGCGTCGCGGGCGCCAGCGGTAGCCGTGCGGGGGATGATGGTCTCTGCAATAGCATCGAGCATCGCAAGGCGCACTGGGCCTGCAGTTGTGGTGTCAGGATCGAACGAGCAGCTCTCCAACAATACCGTTGGGGCTACGAGG
>CBFHHP010000033.1:13185-16893 GCA_965655745.1 uncultured Schleiferiaceae bacterium | reverse complement strand
TGCAAGGCGCACTGGGCCTGCAGTTGTGGTGTCAGGATCGAACGAGCAGCTCTCCAACAATACCGTTGGGGCTACGAGGGTACCTCCAATGGCCATGGCCATGCGTTGTACCACTTGTCTACGAGTCAATTTTTGTTGTTCCATAGCTCAGTAGATTAAAGGTTTCCTTTTTTCAATTCCTTCACGGCAAAATCGGCTGCACGAGCAGTCATTGCCATATACGTAAGTGAAGGGTTTACACAAGAAGCCGAGGCCATTGCGGCACCGTCGGTTACGAAGACGTTCGGAGCATCCCAGACTTGGTTCCATTTGTTCAAGACTGAGTTCGAAGCATCGGTACCCATGCGTGCCGTACCCATCTCGTGGATACCCATACCGAGGGCGTAGTCGCTCTCCCACGGGTAAACGTCTTTGAATCCTGCTGCCTCGAGCATATCTACAGCATCCTGTGCCATATCTACGCGCATTTTCATCTCGTTCTCTTTGAGTTCCGCATCAAAAGAAAGCACAGGGAGTCCCCATTTGTCCGTTTTCGAGCGGTCGAGTTCAATTTTGTTGTCGTGGTACGGGAGGACCTCACCGAAGGCGGTCATACCCATAGTCCACGGACCTGGTTTGCTGATGGAGTCTTTAAAATCGGCACCAAGACCCATTTCACGAACACCACGGCGCCAGTCACCACGTGAGGCAGAACCTTGGTACCCAAAACCGCGCAAGTAATCGCGCTTATCGCCATACCAGTTGCGGAACCTAGGAATATAGAATCCGGTTGGGCGGCCACCGAAGTAGTATTTGTCTTGATCGCCTTCCCAAGTTCCCGATGCACCAACGCGGAAGTGGTGGTCCATGAGGTTGTGACCCAACTCGCCAGAGCTCGATCCCAATCCACCATCCCACACATCGGTAGCACTGTTCATCAATACCCATGTTGAGTTCAAAGCAGAGGCATTCAAGAATACCACCGGCGCGGTAAATTCATAGGTCATGTTGGTCTCGGCATCCAAAACCTCTACGCCTTTCACGCGCTTGTTGTCTTTATCGTAAATAAGCTCCTTCACGATGCTGTGTGGACGCAGGGTCAAATTGCCCGTGGCCATTGCAGCAGGAAGGGTAGAAGCTTGGGTGCTGAAATATCCGCCGTACGGACAACCCAACCAACATTTGTTTCTGTATTGACATCCGGCACGTCCCTTGTGCGGCACGGCGATGTTTGAAGTACGTCCAATGATAAGGCGACGTTTTTCGTCAAAGGCCTTGCGGATGCGGTCAGCAGCCGTCTGCTCCACACAGTTGAGTTCCATGGCATGCAAGTACACGCTGTCCGGCAATACGTCCATGTCCTCGTGTGAACCACTAAGACCGGCATGGCGCTCTACGTGCTCGTACCACGGGGCCAGATCGTCATAGCCAATAGGCCAAGGAGTACCCACGCCTTCTTTAGCATTGGCCAAGAAATCCTCGCGGTTCCAACGGTAGCTCTGGCGACCCCACATCAACGAACGGCCTCCAACGTGGTATCCGCGGTACCAGTCGAAACGCTTTTTCTCTGTGTAGGGACAATCCTGATCGTCTACCCAAAACTGCGGGTTCAACTCATTCAAAGGATAATCACGGCGCAATACCGGATTTCGGTCCTTTTGCGCTGTAGTAGGCTTTCCGCGATGCGGGAATTCCCACGGGTCCATGTTGGTGGTGGTATAGTCCTTAATGTGCTCTACGTTTCTACCGCGTTCGAGCATCAAGACCTTCAGTCCTTTTTCAGTCAGCTCTTTTGCTGCCCAGCCTCCGGAAATTCCAGAGCCGACAACAATCGCGTCATAGTGCATTTTATCTTCTGCCATTGTATCTGGGGTTATTGTATAAACTCATTATAGCTCTTTTGCATGCTCTCCTTAATAGGCTGAGCAAATACATATTCGAGCGCTACATAGCCGTCGAAACCTACCTTATCGATAGCTTCCATGACGGCGGGGTAATTAATTTCTTGGTCGTTCCAAGGCTCATTTCTTCCCGGCACTCCTGCGACGTGGTAATGCCCGTAGAAGTTATGATTTTCTTGGATGTTTTGGATGAGGTTTCCCTCCATAATCTGCATGTGGTAGATATCGTACAGCAGTTTAAAGGACGGACTGGCCAATTCTTTAGCGAGTGCAATCCCCCAGCTGGACGAATCTGCCATATAGTCTGGGTGGTCGACGATGCTGTTAAATAGTTCCATCTGTAAGACGACGCCGTGTTCTTCGGCGAGCTGGACCATCGGTCGTAGGGCACGCACTGCTTGCTGCAGCCCGTCCTCTTCGCTCAGCCCACGTCTGTTGCCGCTGAAGCAGATTAAATTTTGGTAGCCGGCTTTGGCCACGCGAGGAATCATCTCTGTATACCTCTGGTGAAGCACACCTTCAAATTCTTCGTGGATAAAGCCGTCCACTAGGTTGAGTTCGGCACCGTTACACATCGAGCTGTCCAGCCCGTGCTTCTTCAAATGGTGCCAATTTTCCGGTCCCACCAAATCAATAGCTTCAATGCCTTGATCGGCCAGCCACGGGCACAAATCTTCCCACTCCAGATCTGATACAGTCCAGTGGCTCACACTGCGTTTGTATCCGAAGGGACGCGACGGGCCAGTACCCACTAGGGTTTCCGAAGCATAGATCTGAGACGGTAGCGCAGTGGCTGCTGCAAGGCTCATCAGGGATTTTATGTGCGTTCTGCGATTCAAGCTCTAGGTAATTAAGCTTCTTGTTTGCCTCTCATGTAAAAGTGAATTCCTGCGAAAATCACGATAAGGGCAATGGGTATATAAAGTGTGGTCTTGATTACGGCACGTCCGGCCTCCACCTCACTTAAGTTTGAAATCAATCCGTCGTAGTAGCCGCCCATGATCTGGGTGTAGATGGAAACGGCGAACATCCCTGCTGCACCGATCACGGCCATACCTACGGCACCTGTCTTTGGTAAATAGGTCGCTACAAAGCCAATCATGGTTGGCCAGAAGTAGGTCACACCCACACCGAAGATGACTGCGCTAAGGAATAGCATATTGCCGTCTACGGTGGCCATCATGTATAAACCGATGGTGGTGAACACGGCGCTAAACAAGAGCATACCGGTGGTTGAGAATTGGCTCACGACTGGAGCGGCCATGCCGCGACCAAGGGTCATGACGCCAGAGGTAATGAGGAGGATCAAAATGGCATTGTCGCTAACGCTGCGCAGCAATACATCCACCCATTGGTTGATGAAAAGCTCCGAAGTAGCCGTCCCCAACATGGCAATGGTGATGATGATAAACAATGGGTTTAATAGCGCACGGTACATTTCGCTGTCCGAAACGGAATTGGCCACGCGTTCAGTAACCGGAAATTCTAGGCGCTCCATTTGAATAGCATACCAGATGGTTGGGATCAACATCACCGCCATCATCAGTTGCCAATTCAGACCTGCCTTTCCAAAAGCGAAGGCGACCAATGACCCAATAACGATACCCCCAGGGAACCAAAGGTGGAACTGGTTCAGCTTCGTGGTCTTCTCTTCAGGATAGATTGAAGCGACCAACGGGTTACATACGGCTTCCACCATACCGTTGGCTAGGCCAATTAAAAGGGTAGATGTCCACAAGGACCAAAAGCCCCCTGCGAAGATGGTGAGAAGGATGCCAGCGAAGTGGCCGAGGTACGCAAGGCGCATCAAATTCTTCATGCCGACCTT
>CBFHHP010000033.1:10169-13087 GCA_965655745.1 uncultured Schleiferiaceae bacterium | reverse complement strand
TGAATACACGTCGTTCAAATGTGTTTTGGACATTTATGGCTACTTTGCAATTCTAAACGCATCACACATCTATGAAAGGCAGATTGAGAGCCGCAATGATTGGCGGCGGTCCAGGAAGTTTTATTGGCGGAGTTCACCGCATTGCTGCTCGTATGGACGGCGAATACGATTTAGTTGCCGGAGCCTTCTCGAGCAAACCTGAAAAGTGTTTGGAGACGGCACGCGAGCTCGGTATTTCCGAAGACAGAGCCTACGGGAGCTGGAAAGAATTGATCGAAAAGGAATTGGACCGTCCAGAAAATGAACGCGTTCAAATCATCATGATTACTACACCCAATCATGTGCATGCTGCCCCTACTATTGCTGCCTTGGAGGCAGGCTACCACGTCGTTTTAGACAAGCCGTTATGTACTTCTATGGAGGAGGCTTATGCCATCGAACAAGCCGTAGCAAATGCTTCGGGATTGTTTTGCCTGACCCACACCTATACGGGCTATCCGATGGTTAAAGAGGCCAAGCACCAGATTGCTTCGGGCGCTCTTGGGAAGGTGCGTAAAATTTATGTCGAATACCCGCAAGGATGGCTCTCTACATTCTTAGAAAGTGAAGGTCAAACTCAAGCTGCATGGCGAACCGACCCGTCGAAATCGGGCAAAGTAGGCGCCATGGGGGATATCGGAACACACGCCTTTAACCTGGCGGAATACGTTTCCGGCGAAACGATTACTGAAGTATGTGCCCAGCTCAACATTGTCGTTGAGGGTCGCGCCTTGGACGACGACGGTGCCGTGATGTTCAAAACCGCTTCAGGCGCCACTGGTGTCTTGATGGCAACCCAAGTTGCTGCCGGGGAAGAGAACAACCTCAAGGTCCGCGTCTTCGGAGAGAAAGGCGGCCTTTGCTGGGAGCAGAAAGACAACAATACATTGACGATGATGCCGCTGGATGCACCGGTGCAAGTATTGCGCACTGGAGGCCCCGGTACTTCAGAATTTAGCTTGGCCAACCACCGCGTACCTCCAGGTCACCCGGAGGGGTATCTCGAGGCTTTTGCAAATCTGTACAAGAACTTTGCAGCCCATGTTCGTGCTCATGGAGCCGGACAAGCGCAAAACCCTCATTTAGACTACCCGGGCATTGAGGACGGCGTCCGCGGGATGAAATTCATCGAAGCGATCGTGGAAAACAATGCTGGAAACGAAAAATATACAGCACTATGAAAACGCTGAAAGGACCGGCCATTTTTGTGGCGCAATTCGCCGACGACGTCGCCCCGTTCAACTCTTGGGAATCCATTTGTAAGTGGGCGGCCGATTTGGGGTACAAAGGCATTCAAATCCCCTCTTGGGACGCTCGATTTATCGACCTCGAGAAGGTCGCGGGCAGTCAAGATGCTGCCGATGAATTAAAAGGAGTGGCTGCCGAGCACGGCATTGTCATCACAGAATTAAGCACCCACCTTCAGGGCCAGCTGGTTGCTGTACACCCTGCCTTCGACGCACAGTTTGATGCCTTCGCCCCGGCTGAGGTGCACGGCAACTCGAAAGCGCGCACTGAATGGGCAGTGAACCAGGTCAAGCTCGCAGGTACCGCCTCGCAGCGCCTCGGACTTTCTGCCCACCCAACATTCTCAGGCGCGCTCGCTTGGCCGTATTTCTACCCGTGGCCACAGCGCCCGGCTGGATTGGTGGAAGAAGCCTTCAAGGAATTGGGCCAGCGCTGGATGCCTATCCTCAACTATTTTGAAGATTGTGGCGTAGACCTCGCCTACGAGATTCACCCGGGTGAAGACCTCCACGACGGTGCCACTTTCGAACGATTTTTAGACGAAGTAGGCGGTCACAAGCGTGCCAACATGTTGTACGATCCTTCTCACCTTGTGTTGCAAGGCATGGACTACCTGGGCTACATTGATTTGTACCACGAACGTATCAAAGCCTTCCACGTGAAGGACGCAGAATTTAACCCGGATGCAAGAACTGGGGCCTACGGCGGCTACTTACCTTGGGTAGAGCGTGCGGGCCGATTCCGCTCCGTAGGCGACGGCCAGATTGATTTCCCGGCCATCTTCGCTAAACTCGCCCAGTACGATTACGACGGATGGGCTGTTTTGGAGTGGGAGTGTTGCCTCAAAGATTCGGCTGCCGGTGCGCGCGAGGGCGCAGAACGCATTGCCAATTGGATCATACCGGTCGCCTCGCGCGCCTTCGACGACTTCGCAGCCACAGGCGTAGATACTGCAGCTAACCGCAAAGCATTGGGCCTTGAGTAAAACGGTTCTAATCACAGGTGCCACCGGCATGGTGGGCAGCCACATACTAAAGCTTGCACTGGCCTCTGAACAGATCTCCAAAGTCATTGTCTATGGACGCAGTTCGGTAGATTTTGAGCACGAAAAGATGGTGGACTACCTCAGTCCCATTTTCACACAATTCCCTGTTGATCTGCTGGCGGAGATGGGTACTGTAGACCATATTCTCTTTTGTATGGGTGTCTATACTGGCGCTGTCAAACGCGAGCTGTTCCGAGAGATTACGGTGGACTATCCGGTAGAATTGGCCCGGAAACATCTAGAGGCAAATCCGAAGGGATCCTTCACGCTACTTTCTGGACAAGGTGCAGACCGCAGTGAGAAATCGCGCATGATGTTTGCCAAGGACAAGGGCGCCGCAGAAAACCTGCTCAGCACCATGTATGCCGGCACCTTCTACACCTTTCGCCCAGGCTACATCTACCCGGTTGAGAAGCGCGAAGAGCCAAACTTTGGCTATAAATTATCGCGTGCATTATACCCAATCCTGAAGTGGATGGGACCAAAGTTTAGCATCACCTCGCACCAGCTTGCCGAAGGAATCTTTACTTCTGTGGTGCGTACTCCTGAACAAGAAATATTAGAAAATCACGAAATACTCAATTAC
>CBFHHP010000033.1:7183-10072 GCA_965655745.1 uncultured Schleiferiaceae bacterium | reverse complement strand
ACCTTGCCGAAGGAATCTTTACTTCTGTGGTGCGTACTCCTGAACAAGAAATATTAGAAAATCACGAAATACTCAATTACATACATTCATGAAATATGCCATCCTAAGCGCTGCCGCATTGCTTGCAGCAGCTTGCAATGCCCCAACTGAGGCGCCAGCGGAAACTGCTGAGGCAGTAGTAGAACAAAAACACAACACCATCACTGAAGCCGAAATTATCGACGGTTGGGAGCTGATGTTCGACGGGCAGTGTACCGGAAACTTCCGCAAGTACGGCGATACCGTGATCGGCAAGGCCTGGGTTATTCAAGACGAAGCGCTCCACCTCGATGCAAGTAACAAAGACGACTGGCAGACCAATGGCGGTGGCGATATCGTTTACCAAGATTTCGACGGTTCCATCCGTGAATTTGAAAACTTCCATTTCAAAGGCGAATGGAAAATCGCTGAGCGTGGAAATTCTGGTATCATTTATCTCATTCACGAGGATACTGAGCGTTACCCGTATTGTTGGATGACCGGTTTAGAGATGCAAGTATTGGACAATGGTACCGATTCTACCGAAGGCCATCCAGATGCAGCCATCCACAAACACCGCGCTGGAGATTTATATGATATCAACGCAGCCCCAGAAGGTGCAGCAAAACTCGCTGGCGAGTGGAATGAATTTGAAATTATCGTTCAAGACGGACACTTGACGCAGATCCTCAATGGCGTAGTGACTGTGGACCGTCAATTGTTTGACGATCAGTGGCGCGCCGATGTAGCGGCATCAAAGTTCCACGAATGGGCCGGTTACGGAACCTATGCTAAAGGAGGTATCGCTCTGCAAGACCACGGCGATAACGTCTGGTACCGCAACCTCAAGATCAAGAGCCTCGAGAGCGCCGCTGCTGAAACAGAGGAAGCCGCTCAAGAGTAGCCGCAGAAAAATTTAGACCTCATCCAAGACCCGCTCGCAGAGCGGGTCTTGGTCTTTTAGCTACCTTAGCCTCATGGCCCAATACCATTCGAGCAAAGCAATTGTTTTAAGTGCCCTTAAATACGGGGACACTTCGCGTATTGTGCGCCTCTACACCGACCAGTTTGGGCTCATTTCCGTGCTGATTAATTCGGTGTCTTCGAAGAAGTCGGCTGTACGACCTTCCATGCTTTTGCCGCTGACCTTGCTCGATATTGTACATACCCACAAAGGAGACGGGAAGCTCGAGCGTATCAAAGAGGCAAAGATGGATTTGACCTACACAGCGATCCCTTACGATCCGGTGCGCAATGCACTCGCTTTGTTTTTGGCAGAGCTCTTTGGAAAGGTGCTGCGTGAGGAAACCGAGAACCGAGAGAAGTTCGATTTCGTGCGCTCATCATGTTTAGCACTCGATACTTTGGAGACAGTCCCGCCTGCCTTTCACTTAAGCATTTGGGCGAAGCTCACCTTGTACTTAGGGTTCTCTCCGGACATCCAAAAGGAGCAGAGCGGCAGCTTTTTTGATTTGCAGGACGGACTCTTTCTGGACCATCCCTCATTGCTTCATCCATACCTTGATGAACACACCACAGCCTACCTACTTGCGGCCATCAAATGGGACTTCAGTTCCACGCTTCAAATCCCCAAACAAGGGCGTAGCGATTTGCTCGAAGGATTGCTCCGATTCATGAATATTCATTTAGACGGCTTTGGGAGCTTTAAAAGCCTCGAAGTACTCGGAGAGATTTTTAGCTAAAAAGCGCCAAAAAAGGTCAAAATGGAACGAAAATTGGCCAAAAATGCTTGAAATTGGCCAAAAAAGTGCAAAAATCAGTCAAATTGACATTTTGGTAGAATTGGACAGATAATTGCTACTTTCATAGTATAACTAATAGAATACATGCCCATGAATGCACAATTCCCAAAATGGTTGATTCCTGCTTTTGGAGCCTTCCTTTTCATCCTTGTTTTTTCCTCGCGTCTTTTTGTAAAGATTGATGCTGGTGAGGCGGGTGTTCAGTACGATCTGTTTACCGGTTTGAACGAGGACAAGGTGTTCGGCCAAGGCTTGAAAGTCATCGCACCTTGGAATAAAATGTTCATCTACTCGACACGTATCCAAGAGGACCGCTCTGTTATGGAGGTGTTGAGTGCCAACGGTCTGACCATTCGTACCGAGTTGTCGTACCGCTACCGCCCAATCCAAGAAAAGATTGGTGTGCTACACAATAATGTTGGTGAGAATTACCACGAGCGCATCGTTATCCCAGAGATTCGTTCTGCTACCCGTGAGGTCATTGGTAAATACCTACCCGAAGAGCTTTACAGTTCGAAGCGCGATAGTATTCAAACCGAGATCTTTGATCTAGCTGCTGCACGTATTTCTGAGAAAAATATTGCCCTTGATGCCGTTTTGATTCGCGATGTAGGTTTGCCAGAAAAATTGAAGCAAGCCATCGAGCGTAAGCTGCAAGAAGAGCAGAGTTCACTCGAGTACGAATTCCGTTTGACACGTGCTGAAAAAGAAGCCGAGCGTCAACGCATTGAGGCGGAAGGTAAAGCAGCAGCAAACCGCATCTTGAGCCAGTCTTTGACGGATAAGGTTTTGAGAGACAAAGGGATCGAAGCGACCTTACGTTTGGCGGAAAGTCCGAATTCAAAAGTAATCGTAGTTGGTGGTGGCGACGAAGGATTGCCGTTGATTTTAGGGAACAACTAGTACCCGCATCTTATTGAAACACAGAAGAGGTGGCCAATTTTTGGCCGCCTTTTTTTATTTTAGTGCGAAACCATAAGCCAAAACAATGACCTAAGCAGCTAAAGTTTAACACACTAACACTCGCATACACATGGACCTGCACGTTGCAATTACTTCAGACCATCCCCTATATTTCATTGGCTGGGGGGTAGTTCTGTTCATGATT
>CBFHHP010000033.1:0-7085 GCA_965655745.1 uncultured Schleiferiaceae bacterium | reverse complement strand
AAACATGGACCTGCACGTTGCAATTACTTCAGACCATCCCCTATATTTCATTGGCTGGGGGGTAGTTCTGTTCATGATTTTCTTTCCCATTTTTATCGGCAATAACGCGAGCATTCGCGTTCGTTCTAATTTCGAAAAGGGATGGGCCTACTTATTAGTAGCCTCTTACTTTGCCATGACCGGATTGAGTATGATTCGCGGCGAAGCTTCTTGGGGAACCAGTTTGTTGTGTCATATGTGCGGCTTTTCTCGCCTGTTGGCTGTTGGTTATCTATTGAGTAGAAAACGTTGGATGGGTGAGATGGTCACCTTCATGGGAATAGCGGGAGGACTTCAGAGTTTTATTACTCCTGAATTTACCCACGGGCTACAACCTATTTATGTTTTTGATTATTACTTCAACCACGCTTCGATTATAGCGATCGGTTTCTACATCATATTTGTTCACAAAAAGCCGCTTCAAAAGGGGGCTTGGCTGAGAACTTTTGGTCGTATACAATTGCTTGCCTTACTGGCTTTGGTAGTCAACCTCATTACTGGTGGGAACTACATGTATTTGATGGAGCCGCCAATAGTCGATAATCCACTGATCATTCAAAGCGAATCGTTCCCGTACATGCATGTAGTGTTCTTCCAAGTATTCGCTGCAGTACACTTCTTCTTGCTGCAGGTGTTGCTCTCTAGGTTGAAAGTAAAGCGAACGCTCAGTTACTAAATCGTTCCAATTTTCACACATCCTTAAGTCCTAGGAGGGTAGAGTTGGTTTAAATTCGTGGCTTATTCGCACAAAAAGTGCGTGTGAGAGTTAAACCTAGTACCCAAATACCTCTCTTAGAACAGATGAAAAGAATTACCCTACTGGTCTTCGGACTGTTTATGAGCCTTGGTCTCTTGGCGCAGCAGCCCGGTGGACGTGGTGGTTTCGACCCGACCAAACTACCTAAAATCGGCGTGATTGCCGGAACTCTTGTGGATGCCGAATCTGGCGAACCTTTGCCCTATGCTGCGGTGAAGATTACCCATAAAATGGATGCGAATATTGTAACCGGCGGCATGACTGATGCCAAAGGCAGGTTCAAGGTGGAGCAAATTACCCTAGGTCCCAATGTTCTTGAATTTGCCTACGTGGGCTATAAGACCAAAACGCAAGAGGTGCGCTTGGGACGCGACGGAACGGAAAAAGACTTGGGCAAGATTGGCCTTCAAAGCTCTGGAGTAGAACTTGAAGAAGTCGTAGTGGAAGCCGAGCGCCAGTTCATGACCAATGAAATTGACCGTAAAGTATACGACCCATCAAAACTCATTCTTTCAAAGACGGGATCCGCGACCGACATCCTTGAAAATATCCCTGCTGTTGAGCTCGATTTAGATGGTAACATTACTCTTCGCGGTTCTTCCGCAGTGCGTATTATGATTGACGGTCGCCCCTCGAGATTTACAGGGGAAGATTTGAGCGCCCTTCTTCAGAGCCTACCTGCCAATAGTGTAGAGAAGATAGAAGTGATGACGAATCCATCGGCGAAATACGATCCAGACGGTACCGCCGGGATGATCAATATCGTCCTAAAAAAATCGGCCCTACAAGGCCTTAACGGTTCGGTAAATAGTTCCTACAGCGGCGCTGATCGTGTGCGTGCGGGAATCAATATCAACTACAAAGTGGACGATCTTAACTTCTTCTTTAATGCAGGCCACAGCTCGGGCAGATACCCACGCACCTCTTGGGCGCGTAGAGACAACTTCTTGGGAGAAGATACTTTGAGTTTTTACCAAGAAGTAGACGGCTACGGCGGTCGTAATGGTAACAATATCAAGGCAGGCTTTGATTGGTCGCCGGGCACCAAACACGTATTCACTGTACAGGCAACCTTAAATCAGGGCTTGCGTCCGCGAGTGAGTGACAACAATACAGATTGGACCACACCGTCTTTGGACTATACCCTCGTCCAGTTCAGTGACCGTCAAGGAGAGCGTTGGAACAACAGCTTCGACGTGATTTACGACTACAAGCCGAGAAAAGGCGAAGAGCTGAACGCACGTTTATCGTACACGGACGGTAGCAGAAATGATGTTCTTGAGTTTACGCAAGACACGTTGTTGAACGCCATCAAGCTCCCATCGGATAAGTACAGTACGAACAGCTTCGGCGATCAGTGGGAGTTCAACGGCATCTTAGACTACACGAAGAAGTGGGACGACGATAAGAAGCTCGAAGCGGGCGCGAAAATCATCAGCCGCGAAGATTTAGACGGCTTTAATCGAACCAACATCGACATCTACGACGGTACAGAAACCTATTTGGCCAGCAGCGAGAATGAATTCCTATACGGTGAAGACATTCTTGCCGTATATACCAACTACGGTTTTAAAAAGGGACCGTGGGGCTTCCAGTTGGGCCTTCGTGCTGAGCAAGCGAACATTACGGCAACGCAGATCACCCAAGACAGTACCTTCTACAACAATTACTTTCAGGTATATCCTAGCGCATTTATAACCTACGAGATTGCGCGTGGCCGAGAATTGAACTTGAGCTATTCACGTAGGGTACAACGTCCTGGCGGACGACAGCTTAATCCGTTTATTGACTACAGCGATCCGTTCAACCTACGTTCAGGAAATCCATACTTACTGCCAGCGTTTACCGGCTCCTACGAGTTGGGGTACACGCACATCTTGAAGAAGGGAACTACCATGACTGCCAACGTGTATTACCGCGATCGCAATAACCTGATCACCTGGTACTCAGAAGTGGACAGCAACGGGGTGAATTTGACCACATTCCAAAACTTGAACAGCGGTGAAGATGTAGGTTTAGATATGAATTTCCGCGGCCGATTGGGCAAGAAAGGCGGATTCTTCACCTTGGGAGGAAATTACTTCTACAGCCAAGTTTCTGGAGATATCAAAGGACAAGGTTGGGTCAACCAAGGTGGAGGCTACGGGCTGAACACCATGGTGAGTACGCCGCTTTGGAAAGATGCAAGTCTACAGATTATGGGGAACTACCGAAGCCGTCGAGTCATGGCACAAGGTTTTGGAAAACCGTTCTACTTTATTGGCGGGGGCTTCAAGCAAGGCTTTATGGACGACCGCCTAAACCTCAGTGTGAACTGTCGGGACATCTTCAACACCATGGGCTGGAACTATGAAACAAGAGGACCCGGCTTCTACTCAGAGGGCCAATTCCGCTGGATGAACCGTGTCGTTGAAGTAGGCTTGACCTACAACTTCGGTGAGGTACAGCGCAGACGTCGTCAGATGGACCGAGGCAGTCGCGGCGGTGGCGGCATGGAAATGGAAATGTTCTAAAGAAATAATACGAAAGCCCCGGCCATTTGGTCGGGGCTTTTTTTACCTTAATAGTGCTAAACGTCATCTCATGAAAAAGCTTCTTCTTCTGCTACTCCTTCCTCTAGGCCTTTTCGCAAATGCTCCAACGAGCATTATGTCACCCACCGTTTACGACCTTACTGGTATTCTCGAGCCGGGGCAAGAAGTGGTCAGCATGATTACTGACGAAGGGAAATTGGCAGAATTTGAGCTTAACCCGGATAACAACTACCTCGTTATACCAACTTACGGCACCTTTTATTATGCAGCCGTAGCAGATAGCTTGGGCAACATGAGTTACCTCTACCTGGGTCCAAAGTCGGTCGTAGAAGAACCCTTGATTCAGGAACTCCCTACAGGTCCTACACCCGTTCAGGCAGGACTTAACGTAGCTGGAAAAGGAACAGCTATTTCGTGGATTACCGGTTTAACCTGTTTTGGAATTGGAGTGGCAGTTGCAAATAGTTCTTCAGACCCTTGGGACGGTCTTGTATGGGTTGTTGTTGGTGTGGTAGTGGCAGTTTACGGAACGGTGGCTTCGGTAATCTACGGTGCAGCCAAAGGCGTACAAACATCTATACGCAATAACAGCGATAGGTATAAGCGCTTGCAACTGGCAAATCAGGGCAGTGGTATGAGTTATGTTGTCGAACCGGTGCCGCTGGAATTAATTCCTGAAGAGTTAAGGGCACCCTTGCTGATAGGTCAACGATAAGGTTAAAATTCCTCGTCGTAATTCACGCCTGTTTCTAGATCTGTGGTTGCTGTATTACAGTCCACGTCAATGTCCAAATTTCCTTGAGGGCGCTCAAATGGATCCATGCTAACACCCAACCCTGGGTTCGCATAGTTTTTCTTCATGTATACTCCCCAGATTGGTAGGGCAGAGGTGGCGCCTTGACCGTAGTAGGTTCCCCAACCGCCTCCGAAGTGTGCTGCACGGTCTTCACAGCCTGTCCATACACCGGTGATAAGATTGGGAACCACGCCCATAAACCACGCATCTGAGTTGTTCTGTGTGGTCCCGGTTTTTCCAGCAATTTCGTTGGTGAATTCATACGGATATCCAGTCACTGCATTGTTGCGGTAGAACTTCTCGCCGTAGTTGTGACGAAGTCTTTCACCGGTTCCATCCTCTGTAACACCCATGAGGAGTTTAAGGATGGCGTAGGCGTCTTTTTCACCCATTACCTGGCGTGTTTCCGGAGTAAACTCTTCAAGTACCACACCGTTCTTATCCTCAATGCGCGTGATCATGATGGGCGAAACGTAGCGCCCCTTATTGGCGAAGGTGGTGTACGAACCGACCATCTCAAAAACGCTGAGGTCTACCGTTCCCAAGGCTATGGAAGGCACCTCAGGAATGTCCCCGGTGATCCCCATCTTGCGCGCAAGTTGAATGACTGGTCTCGGACCTATCTGTTTCATCAAGAAGGTGGTTACAGTATTCATCGAATTGGCCAAAGCATGCTTTAAGGATTTGGTTCCGCCGTATTCGTCGTCAGAATTGGACGGACACCAATCTTCCAACAATCCGTATTCCCCTTTTTCGATACAAATCTTCGCATTCGGCACCTCCATACAAGGGCTGTAGTTCTTTTCAATAATGGCCGATGCGTAGACAAACGGCTTGAAGGTGGACCCTACTTGTCGCTTACCCTGTTTGACGTGGTCGTATTTAAAATATTGGTAGTCGTTTCCGCCGACCCATGCTTTCACATAGCCGGTCTGCGGTTCCATCGACATCATTCCTACCTGATACAATCCCTTGTAGTACATGATGCTGTCTCGCGGACTCATTGTGGTGTCGATATCTCCGTTCCAACTAAATACAGTCATCGGGATAGGCGTATTGAACACCTGCTGAATGCTGTCCATTGATGCACCGCGTTTTTTCATACCGCGGTAACGCTGGGTGCGGCGCATCGCTTGATCCACAATCTTTCGGACATTGCCTGCAGGATCATCATCGAAGTAGAAGGGTCCGTATTTACGGTCTTCTTTGATGATATCGAAGATCCGTTGCAGATTGCCCATGTGCTCTTGCACAGATTCTTCTGCATTTCGCTGCATCTCGGAATTAATCGTTGTATAAATTTTAAGTCCACCAGTATACAGGTCCAATTCATTTCCTGTTCGTTTCTCGTAGTCCTTAATCCACCCCTTCATATAGCCGCGTAAGTACTCACGGAAGTATGGGGCAAGACCCGCAGTGTGGCTTTGAGGACGAAACTCTAGCTGTATGGGCAGCTCCTTCAAACTGTCCTTGGCTTCCTCGGTAAGTAGGCCATTTTTTACCATCTGGACAAAAACTTGGTCACGGCGTTGCTTCGAGCGCTCAGGGTAGCGGCGCGGGTTGTACAACGAAGGATTTTTGGCCATAGCTACCAATACAGCAGCTTCTTCAAGCTGAAGGTCAATAGGTTTCTTGTTGAAGTAAACTCGGGCTGCAGAGTTGATCCCAACTGCTTGGTAGAGGAAGTCAAATTCGTTCAAGTACAAGGCGATAATCTCCTCCTTGGTGTACATTCTTTCGAGCTGTGCAGCAATGATCCATTCGCCCAATTTCTGACCAATACGCTCCACAATATTTCGTGCAGGGTCGTTGAACTGCATTTTTGCGAGCTGTTGGGTCAGTGTAGACCCACCGCCTTTTCGGCCCAGACCTGAAAGTGCACGTGCCAACGCGCGCGCATCAATACCACTGTGCTCAAAAAAGCGTTCGTCTTCGGTAGCGACTAAGGCATTGATGAGGTTCGGGGAGATCTCATCATAGGTAGCAGCAGTTCTGTTTTCACGAAAAAAGGTCCCCAAAACTTCACCGTCCTCTGTAATGATTTCAGTGGCCAATTTGGTATCTGGATTCGCAATCTGTTCGATGGACGGCAATTTTCCAAAGGCACCCAAAGAGGTCAAGTACAAGGCCAGCGCCAACCCCCAAATAGGACCGGTTAAAATGACCAATGACCAAACCACTTGTTTGGTGTACTTACGCTTTGCGCCTCCTTCGTTTTGCTTTGCCATAGTTCAAAAATAGCCTTTTGTCCGCCGCACTATTAACGTACGATAAGAACTTTTCCTTGTGCCGTCACTTCTCCTAAATCGTCCGTGGCGTAGATGATATACACACCGGATGCCACCGGATGACCGTCCAATTTTGTTCCATCCCACTGGGCCTGCCCACCGGCAGCCTGCATATCATAAACCAAGGCACCGCTAACGTCCGTCACCTTAATTCTTGCATCTTCGTTGTTTCCTTGGATGAAAATAGGCCCTTCGTAGCCCGGGCGAACCGGGTTGGGGTAGATGTGTAATTCTGGTGTAAAACCTCTGTAGCCTGGGGTGGCATCTCCTCTAAAACCGATCAATCCAGCATCTGTGGCAATCAACACTTCACCGGTAGTAGGGTCTGTAGCTAAGCTTAAAATATTGTTGCTGAGTAGCGGGCTGTTTTCTGCCGTGAACTGATGAATGGTCTGCAACCCGTCTGGGCTGACCAAGAAGAGGCCTGCACCTCGAGTACCGAGCCACTTTTGATTGCCGCCGTCCACGTGGATAGCGCTCACCGGATTTTCTCCAAGCAATTTCTGAACGACGCCTTCTTCTTCAAATAGAATAGGCCGTGCATCCCTGCTGCCCGTACCGTCAAATACATTTTCTGGGCTATACAAAACCACCAATCCTTCATCGGTACCTATCCAAAGTTCGCCGTCGTTATCAAAGGCCATGCTCAGCACCTTATCCGAAGGAAGGTT
>CBFHHP010000032.1:13672-20867 GCA_965655745.1 uncultured Schleiferiaceae bacterium | reverse complement strand
GTGTAATCGATGGCCGATTGTACAGTACTCCCCTCGATAATCTGGACCTCTATACCCACGTTAGTGCCACTCAGCTGATCACCAATACCCGGTTGAAAGGATATGTGAATTGGGAAGGGAAATGGGCAACGGACAAGGGCATCTGGACCTACAACGCCGGGGTGCGTACCCAATATGCCACATTGAACGGCGAACTTCGTATCAGTCCGCGCTTCAAACTCTTTTACAAACCCAACGAAGAAGGCCGCACCTTCACTATTGCCGCCGGATTGTACGACCAATACCCGTTCTACCGCGAAATGCGCCAAAAAGACGGCGTACTCAACACTGATGTACAAAGCCAGAACGCCATGCACTTCACCGTGCGTAGCGACAAGGATTTTGAGATGTGGGGACGTCCGTTTGTTTGGTCGTTTGAGACCTATTACAAAGACCTCAACCGCGTCAACTTGTATGATATCGAAAACGTACGAATTCGCTATGCAGCAGATAATAACGCTATCGGACGTATCTACGGTTTCGACAGCCGTGTGAATGGTGAATTTGTGCAAGGCACCGACAGCTGGTTCACCTTCAGCTTATTCAAAGCCGAGGAACGACCGACCGACGACTTTGCCCAAGGCTGGTTCGCCCGCCCAACAGATACCCGTTTCAACTTTGCCGTGTACTTCCAAGATTACCTACCCAACGACCCCTCAACCCGTTTGAGCCTAACCTTGATGGTAGGCGGCGGCTTCCCCTTTGGACCTGACGGCCCGGGCGACGGCATTAGCGACCCGTGGGAGCGCGTGTTCCGATCACCGCCCTACCGCCGTGCCGACATTGGGTTCATTAAAGTACTCAAAGGCAAATGGACCGAGCAGTTTGACGAGGTTTGGGTGAGCGCAGAAATCTTCAACTTATTGCAAGCACGCAATACTGTGAGCTACCTTTGGGTGAGGGATGTAAGTGCTGCCGGGCAATATGCCGTACCGAACTACATGACCAACAGATTGATCAACTTCAAAATGCACGTGGACTTATGAGAATAGTAGAGAGCTGGAGCACGAAACAATTCAAAACGACCATCTACGCCATGGAGCGCTGGCACGTCGTTGAATTTGAGGCGGGCCCAATGAAGCAAGCCTACAAGTTCATGAAGGACAGCCATCCCTCACCGGCAGCAGTGAAAGAAGCCTTGACGGAGACTTTCCTCTCTGGAGTGTACAAGAACTTTGAACAGATGTACATCAACTTCAAAGAGAATGGGTTGAAGTGATTATCCTAAAAGGTTAATAAAGTCAGCTTCAACCGAGGCCCCCTTGTCTTTGTTGTACCAATCCTGAGCAAACAGCGTCCACTTTTTATAGTCAAATTCTGGTTGTGCCTTCCATTTGGCATATTCCTCCATCAATGGCGTTGGACGCGGACCCCAGGTTCCAAGGACTTCAAAGTTTTCATTTAACCGGACCAATTTTGGAATGGAGCGTCCACCGTTGGTCAAAAACTCGTCCATCAGCTCCGTATTTTCATCGCGAAGGATGATACGCAGTTCTACCCCAGCATGTTCCGCCCATGTGGCGATAAAAGGCAGATTATGTGCTGCATCGCCACACCACGTTTCGCTGAAGACCAACCACTGCTCTTTCTCGCTGATTCTAGAAGCAATGTTTTCTAGGGTGCTTTGTGATGGCTTGTAAGTTTTCTCCCAACGGCGCATTCGTGCTGCGCTCAGCTTGGTATAATCAACGTAAGAAGGCTTTTGAGGGCCTGTAGTCGTGCCTTCTTTGGCCATAGCCTTGTTCATAGCGCTATACGCTTCGTAGGTCTGGCCATTTGCAACGGCTGCGCGCAATTCTGAGGTTAGTTGGGTGGTATCCATAGGGGGTGTTTAGCTAGGAATTGGTCCCGGGCTTACTTCTTAACCAAAGAGAGTGCAGGACGTTCAACCAACAAATGCAAAAGTGCTGCCACGGCGATAGATAATGACAAGAAGGCAGGTAGCGCCATAGCGTTGCTCAAACCTAGAGATTTGACCCACATTAAAACAGGAATGTGAAACAGGTAAAGAGAATAGCTTATGGCGCCAATAAATCGGAATGGACGGAAGGATAGGAATTTGCGCCAAGCGCCCTCTTGGAAGGATGCCAATAGCAATATGCCCCAAAGGATGGCGGCAGGAATGAACACGTTGGAGTGGGTGAAATCGTCGGAGGCCCAGCCCCAACCAACAAAAACTCCTGAAGCGAGAATGAAAAGATTTGTGAGCCAATTGCTTTGGATGAACTCTTGAAATTTCTCTTGATACAGGGTTTCGAAAGCGGCTATGAGGGTGCCTATGGCGAAGATGCCGAGGTACCTTAAGGTGCTGTGCCTTGGAAGTTCATTGAAGTAATTAATGAAGAGCGTAGCGAGGATGATGGCCGTGAAGAATCGGACCGTATTGCTTCCTTTTAATTTGAACAGACGCAAACACAACAGCAGCAATAGCGGGCTGATTAAGTAATAGCGGAACTCTGTAGGAATGGACCAGAAAATGTGATCGCCGCGCATCAGTGCCAAATGCTCCCAAACGTGTGACCACTCGCGGATGACCACCTTGTAGCCGGCCTCGTTCATCAATCGGAAAGTGAATAGTGCGAGCAGGAACGGTGGGAAGATGCGCATAATGCGACGACCGATGTAATAGCGCCAATAGTTCAAGTTGCCTTTGCCTTGCTGCCAAACCTGTATTATCTGCTTGTCGAGCAAGTAAGCGGAAATGATAAAGAACAGATAGACGCCGAGTTTGCCTCTTGAAAACAAGGTGCCCTCTAGCCAAGGACTCAAGCCTTGATTGGTAGCGTGTCCAAAGAGCACGAGCAATACTGCCCATCCCCTTAGACCATCCAGAGCCTTATTGTGCTCGGGTCTGTGGTCGTAAGGAAAGAACAGCTCGCGCAGTTTCATCTTAGTTTCTGAATTCAAGCAATGTCTTGCGAATGATCGCAACACATTCGTCCATCTGCTCCATAGTCATCACTAACGGCGGAGCAAAACGGATGATGTTACCGTGGGTAGGCTTGGCCAGAAGACCGTTGTCTTTTAAGGCAACGCAGATGTCCCAAGCCGTAGAGCTGTCCGGAGTATCGTTGATGATAATGGCATTCAACAGACCTTTACCGCGCACTTTAGTCACTAGGTCGGTCTCGCCGATGATGTCGTTCATCTTCTCGCGGAAGTAAGCGCCGAGCTCGCGGGCGTGCGGTGCTAATCCTTCTTCCTTAACTACTTCCAAGGCGGCCATGGCAACCTCAGCAGCAATAGGGTTTCCGCCGAAGGTAGAACCGTGCTGGCCAGGCTTTATGACTTCCATCACAGTATCGTCTGCCAATACAGCACTTACTGGATATACACCTCCGGAAAGGGCTTTACCGAGGATCAACAGGTCTGGTTTTGAGTAGGTCGATTGACGCTCACACGTGTTGCCACAGGTACAGTTGCCACAAACGGCCAACATCGAACCGGTACGTGCAATACCGGTCTGCACCTCGTCTGCCATAAAGAGTACGTTCCGCTCCTTACAGAGTTCCGCAGCTTGGGCGATGAAGGTATCTGCTGGAGTGTTCACCCCTGCTTCACCTTGGATGGGCTCTACCAAGAAACCTACCACGTTCTCGTTCATCAAAGCGAAGTTTAATGCAGCAATATCGTTGTATGGAATGCTTACGAATCCGGAAGTATATGGGCCAAAGTTGGCACGTGCGTCTTGGTCGTCGGAAAAAGAAATGATGGTCGTTGTACGTCCATGGAAGTTGCCTTCACATACGACGATGATGCCAGCGTTTTCTGCGACACCCTTCTTTTCATACCCCCACTTACGGGCAATCTTAATGGCCGTCTCAACCGCCTCGGCACCTGAGTTCATTGGGAGAATCTTGTCGAAACCAAAAGTCTCACTCATATACTTCTCGTACTCCCCGAGCTTACTGTTGTAAAAGGCGCGAGAGGTCAGGGTCAATTTTTTCGCCTGCTCAGTTAGGGCACCCACAATCTTCGGGTGGCAGTGTCCTTGGTTGACTGCGCTGTAGGCACTCAAGAAATCGTAGTACTTCTTCCCTTCTACGTCCCATACATGAACGCCTTCTCCACGGTCGAGGACCACGGGAAGTGGATGGTAGTTGTGTGCGCCGTAGCGCTCTTCGAGTTCCATTAATGCCGCAGAAGTATGTGCCATGAGCTGTTGTGATTTTGGGTTTCACGCAAATATAAGTCGTAGAGGCGGGTCTCTAATCATATTTGATTTTAGAAATCACCTTACTTTGAATGAACTATTTCAATGTACTTTTGCGCCAATGGGCAGAAGAAATAGACGCATACCGAACATCGAGCAAATGCAGCTCACGGATATTGGCAACAAAGGCAAGGCTGTGGGCCGCTACAACGAACGCGTTGTGTTCGTAACGGGCGGTGTTCCTGGCGACGTAGTAGACGTACAAGTCACTAAAAAGCGCCGCAATTACCTCGAAGGTAAAGTCATTAATGTCCATACCTACAGCCCAGACCGCGTGGAGGCCAAATGTCAATACTTTGGAGTATGTGGCGGCTGTAAATGGCAGAACCTAGATTATACCAAGCAGCTCGAATACAAGGAGAAAGAGGTGCGTGAGAATTTGAGGAAAATTGGCCACGTAGTTCCTGAAGAGTTCCACCCCATTTTAGGCAGCGGGCAGCAGTACATGTACCGCAACAAACTTGAATTCAGCTTTACAGACAACAAATGGTTGACCCAAGAGCAGCTTGATAGCGGTGAAGAATTTCCGGAGCGCAGAGGCGCCGGTTTTCACATCCCAGGTTTCTGGGACAAGGTGCTCGATATTGATGCCTGCCACCTACAACCCGACCCGAGCAATGCCATTCGTAACTTTGTGCGCGATTGGGCCATTGAGCGTGACCTTCCCTTCTTCCATGCGCGCAGCCAGGAAGGATGGCTACGTACAATGATGATCCGCGTGGCGAGCACTGGAGAGGTGTTGGTATTGATCCAATTCAAAACTGAACTTCAAGCAGAGCGCGAAGCCTTATTGGCGGACCTAGATGCGGCTTTCCCTCAGATTACCACGTTACAATACGTCATCAACGAAAAGCAAAACGATACCATCTACGACCAAGAGGTTATTACTTACAGCGGTCCAGGATTTATTGAGGAAGCCATGCCGAAGTATAGTGGCGAGGGGGAATTGCGATTTAAAATTGGCCCGAAAAGCTTCTACCAAACCAACCCACTTCAAGCGCACGAGCTGTACAAGGTGGCCCTAGATATGGCGGATATCCAAAAGGACGATTTGGTCTTTGATCTCTACACGGGGACGGGGACCATTGCCCTATTTATGGCCGAAAAAGCGAAGGAAGTTGTAGGTATTGAATTGGTCCCAGAGGCCATCGTAGATGCAAAGCTTAATGCTGCCAATAATGGTATTGACAATGCGACGTTCTACGACGGCGATATGAAGGATGTTTTTAATGCCGATTTTATCGCCAAGCACGGGAAGCCAAACGTACTCGTCACTGACCCTCCGCGCGAAGGTATGCACGGTGATGTAGTCCAGCTCCTTTTAGACTTAGAGATTCCTAAAATCGTCTACGTGAGCTGTAATTCTGCTACTCAGGCCAGGGATCTTGGTCTGCTTGCAGAGAAATATACCGTCACGCAAAGTCGTGCGGTAGATATGTTCCCGCAAACACATCATATTGAAAACGTTGTTCAATTAGTCTTAAAGGCGTAATTTCATCGCATGAGTTCGAATACACCAGAAATCTTAGGCGCAGAAGCCATCGCACACAAAGTTCAACGCTTGGCTTGGGACCTGTACGACAGACACAGCAAAGCAGAACAGTTGTATGTGGTTGGTATCCAAGGTAACGGCTATTGGCTTGCGCAGCAGCTCGTTGGTAAGCTTAATGCCATAAGCGATATAAAGATTGAACTGATGGAGTTGGCTCTTGATAAAAGCGATCCAAAGCCGGCAGATATGCAGATCGACCTTCCTTCCAGCGCGCACGTCGCCTTGGTTGACGATGTGCTCAACAGCGGTCGTACCCTACTCTGGGCGGTTATCAAACTCATGGAATTCCACCCGCAGCAGCTAAGTACTACAGTTCTCGTTGACCGCAGCCACAAGCGTTATCCCGTGAAAGCCGATATCAAAGGGTTAAGCTTGAGTACTACGCTCCAAGAGACGGTGAAACTGAATGTAGAAAACGGGGCGGCTGTCAATGTTTGCCTAGTTTAAAACGGCTGTCAACTCTTCCATACTTATCGAAGGTCCCGCGATGCGGTGTTTCGCCTGACTGTAGTACGGGCGACGCTCGAACATGTGCTTCGCTACAAACTCTGCGACATCCTCCTTATTTTGAATGAGTGGGCGTTTTATATCTCCTTCCAATCGTTTGGCCAGTTCTCCTACAGGAACATCCAAGAAAATGGTCTCCCCTTCCGCGTTCAACAGCTCCATGTGATCGTAAAAAACAGGCGTCCCTCCACCGAGCGCGAATACACCTGTTTCGTGTTGCTCGAGTAGATCCTTGAGCACCGCACTCTCGAGCTTGCGAAAATGCAGTTCGCCCTTACCCGTAATAATCTCGGCGATCGTTGTATTCGTAGTTCGCTCAATCTCAACATCTAAGTCTATAAATGGAAGTGCCAGCGCCTGAGCAAGTGCCTTACCTAGCGTAGATTTTCCGCTTGCCATGTAACCTATTAAGAAAACTTTCATCCGAATCATTTGTTACAAAAGTACAGCGAATCGGAAGGTTAAAATAGGCCTGTTGAAAGAAGCCCATTTTTTTTTCTCGGTGCGTTGCAAAATTTAAAATCAGCTGTATATTTGCAGCCCGCAAAGCGGAAAAGGGTTGATCTCTTAGCTCAGTTGGTAGAGCAATACACTTTTAATGTATGGGTCCAGGGTTCGAGCCCCTGAGGGATCACTTAGAAAGCCTCCTCTTCACAGAGGGGGCTTTTTTTATGATTGCAAGGGGCACAGAAAAAAGTTTGGACCTTATTAGCTAGTCAAACTTTTCCCATTAAATTTGCATTCCTTTGCCCAGGTGGTGGAATTGGTAGACACGCCATCTTGAGGGGGTGGTGCGAGTATTCGCGTGCAAGTTCGAATCTTGTTCTGGGCACAGAAAAAACCCCGACCGCGAACGGTCGGGGTTTTCTTTTTCTACCTTGCGT
>CBFHHP010000032.1:0-13575 GCA_965655745.1 uncultured Schleiferiaceae bacterium | reverse complement strand
CATGTATGCGGTTCAAAGCTTGGGTGCACCCATTAAACGCCAAATACTCATCGCCCCTCCAGGCCGCATCTCCGCGATGGTTGGTCTGTTTTGTGAGGCCATTGGTTTTAATCGTGCGGTACACCAAAAAATCGTAGAAAACCTGAAAGCCAAATTTGGAGAAGACTTTGACCTGTTCAGCGCCCCTGAATTGGCCCCAAGCAACACTATTCCTACCCTGGTGTTTCATGACGTCAATGATAAGGACACACCTATCTCTTTTGGTCGTGAGGTGGGTGAAAAAATGGCCAATGGAACATATATCGAAACCTCCGGATTGGGTCATAGACGTATACTTCGTGATTCCAAAGTTATTGAGCAAATCATGAAATGGAGTTTTAACGTTTCCTAGCGAAAACCTTGGAGCGACATTTGCCGTTATTACAACATGAAGAATTACTTTCTACTATCTACCTTATTAATCTTGGCCGCATCGTGTAACGCGCAAAACAAGACTGACATGAACTTAGACAAAGGGACCTACGAAATCACTAAATCTGAACAAGAGTGGCAAGAGCAGCTATCGCCGGAAGAATACTACGTCCTAAGACAAAAAGGTACCGAGCGTCCATTCACCGGAGAATACAACATGCATTTTGAAGAAGGTACCTACCAATGTAGAGCTTGTGATGCACCATTATTCACGTCCGATTCTAAATTCGATTCACACTGCGGCTGGCCTTCATTCGATGCAGGTATAGAAAGTGGCGCCATTGTCGAGAAACTCGACAAAACCCACGGCATGATCCGTACAGAAATTCTGTGTGCAAAATGCGGAGGACACCTTGGCCATGTCTTTAACGACGGCCCTACAGCTACTGGATTGCGCTACTGCGTGAATAGCTTAAGCATTGACTTTAAGGAGGATAAAAAATAATTACACCCCACCACAACTTTTTTCAAAAAACCCGTTGCAAAAGTAAATCCGAGTACTATATTTGCACCCGCTCAGGGCGATTAGCTCAGCTGGTTCAGAGCACCTGCCTTACAAGCAGGGGGTCACTGGTTCGAATCCAGTATCGCCCACAACACTAAAAAAGCCATCTACGCAAGTAGGTGGCTTTTTTCATTCACGGTTTAGTATGAAATAATTTTTGGACAAATGCGTAATAACATCTGGAATAATCGGTATTCTAACGGAATAAATCGAAAGTCAGCCCTCCGTAAAACCCTAAATATGTAACGTTAATATTCAGGGCTGTCCGAAGGTCATTCGCTCCTTGCAAAGAACGCTTATACCCAATGGTAGCCCAGCCATACCAATCTCCATCTGAATCATTACTCAATTCCGATCGAACAAAAAATAATTGTTCAAGGCTTGGATTTTTAGAGGGCAATGAAATGTAAAGCGTTGGAGTGGCTAGAAAAGCTACGTAATTAGCGCCATAGTCTCTTTGTACGAAGGTGCCAGCCGGTATAGACAAGGCCAGTCCATCATTCAACTGTACTTTCGGTCCAGTAAGTAACGACATACCGCTATTAAAGTCTGAACTCAAAGCATACATATAAGTACACTGAGTTGACCAATCAGTAGTCTTTGAAACACCCACAGAATGAAAGGCACTTGCGCCAAGTTCGCCCCATGGTGCACCGCCAAAAATTCCTGCTGCACCTCGATGCGATCCTTTACCTAAAGATTCAATCTCTTGGAATTCGGGTAAATGCGCCGCACAAGAAGACATCAAGGCTGCTATAACGCTTAAAACTATAAGTTTCTTACCCCTCATTTCGTCCCAAATTACGACTATTCTAAAAGAATCATTTTAATACCACGAAGAAAGCCATTTTAAGACTTACAATCAAAACTAAACTATTGACCGGCAGCAGTGTTCATCTATTATGATTGCTCTATTGCTCAGTCTCATTTTGGTCTCTAACAACCCTGTACTCTTCGATTTTTCGAAGGAAAGCTCATTATCGAATTGGTTTGTTGTCAACGACGGGGTCATGGGTGGCCTAAGTGAAGGTGCACTTGAATTAACCTCGGAAGGTCACGGGTCTTTCACGGGCCAAGTACGGCTAGAAAACTACGGGGGATTTACTTCCATACGATGCGCTACAGGCAAGATTGAGACGCCGGAAGGAGCAATCGTTAGAATGCGATTGAAAGGAGACGGAAAGAACTATCAGTTCAGAGTTAAACATAAAGCTCGTGATTACCAGAGCTATATCACCACCTTCTCAACATCGGGAGAATGGGAAACGATTGAGATCCCCTTGAGCAAGCTGTATCCGTCTTTTCGAGGCCGTGTACTTGATATGCCTAATTTCAATCACAGCAACCTCACCGAGTTCACCTTTTTGATCGCGAACAAAAAAGCCGAGACTTTCGAATTGCTAATTGATTCAGTAGAATTGTTGAAGTAATTACTCCTTCACATCACAATCTTCCGGCCAAGTAGGGTCGCCAAAGATTTCAGTAAAGAAACTTGGGGTACATCTACCCTCTAAAGTACCAGCCGCACCGCGGAACATACCGCTAGAGTTAAAGGTCCAAGTAGCATTGCCCTTCGCATCTAGCGCAATCAAACCACCGTTCCCAGCATCTGAGTTTAGCACACCAAAGATTACTGTGCTGGCACTCTCCTCGAGGGTCATGCCTTGGTATTGCATGCGCGCATTGACTTGGAAAGCGACATTGTTTCGAATGAAATACTCTCCGTGTCCCGTGCAACTCACTGCCGCACCATTATTATCAGCATAGGTCCCCGCACCAATGATGGGCACATCACCAACGCGACCGTATTTCTTACCCATCATGCCGCCTGTAGAAGTACCAGCGTATAAGTTGCCTTGTAGATCCAAAACCACAACCCCGACAGTGCCGTTCTTTTTCATCTGCGACCAACGCTCGTATTGTTCTTTTCTTTTGGGTGTTAAAAAGTATTCGTTATCCACAAACTCATGATTCTGCGTCTTGGCAAACTCCTCTGCCCCTTCACCAATGAGCAAGACATGTGAAGTCTCCTCCATTACGGCCCGCGCTAACTTCGCAGGGTTCTTAATATGCTTCAGCCCCGCCACAGCTCCCGCCATTTTGGTAGAACCATCCATTACTGAAGCGTCTAGTTCTACTTCGCCCTGATCATTAAACACCGCTCCTTTACCAGCATTGAAATGCGGATCATTCTCAAGCATGGTTAGACATTCTACTACGACCTCCATCCCATTGGAATTATAGGTCAGCATATCGTAGCCCACCTTGAGCACTGCCTGAAGGGCAGAATCATACTCCACGATTTGTTCATCTGTATAATACTTGCGTTCAATTCCACCCGCACCGCCATGAATAAGGATCACTGGCCCTCCGTTAAAAGAGAATTGCTGGTGGTTTTGACCGATCAGTAAGGATGGCAAAAGGGCTACAAAAAGAAATATCGATCGCATAAGGTTATCGTTGAGCTGTCCTAAAATACAACGAGAATTGGCCCAAGAAAAACTTGATTGCCTCATAAAATGTTAGTAGGATTGTAAGACAACGACACATCTACATTATGGTCCAAGATTACAACGCCTACACCGCCACCGACAGGCAGGTATGGAACGCCCTATACTCGCGTCAGAGAGAAAACCTCAGCGATAAGGCCGATCCACGTTATTTGGCGTGCTTGGATCAACTCCTCCCCGTCATGAATGCGGACAAAATTCCGAATTATGATGAATTAAACGCTGTTTTAACAAAAGCAACTGGCTGGAGCATTCATGTGGTTCCGGGGCTGATTCCCGTGGAAGAATTCTTCGAACTGCTAGCCCAGCGAAAGTTCCCGGCATCGACGTGGTTGCGCAAGCCGGAAGAATTGGACTACCTCGAAGAGCCGGACATGTTCCACGACATTTTTGGGCACATCCCGTTGCTGCTCGACCCGCAATACGCCCAATTCATGGAGGATTTCGGAAAGCATGGAGTCGCGAACTTGAAAAAGTCCCATATTATTCGTCAGCTGCAAAACTTGTACTGGTTCACCATCGAGTTTGGTGTTTGTGAAGATGCTACCAAGATTTACGGTGCTGGCATCATCTCGAGCTTCGGTGAAACGAACCACATTTACGATTCAAAGACAGCGATTTACCCTTTTGAGTTGAATAAAGTACTAGGCAATAGCTTTATTAACAGTGAAATTCAAGGGCATTACTATAAAGTCACAGATCTGGAGTCTGTTTACAAGATATCCTTTGAGAACATTGCCTAGTTCGAATTAAGCCGTTTTCATGATGCGGTGCATCGTGCTCTTGCTTACACCGAAATACCGCGCTATCTCGGTCTGAGAGCAATACTTCTCTATACCCGGAAATCTTTCCTGGATATATTTCCAATATTCCACCTTATCCATCATCTTCATCTTCAACAAGCGAAGTTTTCGCATCTGAACGAAGTGTGAGTTTATGTGCAAAAGAACATTTCGCATCGGTTCGTTTTTGATGACGAAACCCTTCCATTCTTTATGACTTAATCGATAAGCAGTCCCTGGGGTGTACATAATTGAATCCGTTTTTGATGGTCCACCCCATAACAAACTATTCTCGTCACAAATGAATATTCCTGGCTCGGTCATTCCGTTTAGCATCTTAGTACCGTCTTCTAAGAGGATACGGTCAAAGCCATATCCGAAATGGATATACCACAGATAACCGTTTCTATCTCCCATTTCCCAAAGGTTTTCATTCGCCTCAAAGTGTATGGGACCTTCAAAAAGTGCTGAAAACTCTTTTAAAAATGGTGTCGACTCAGGCAACCGTGTAAGTTGACCTAATCTACTCGCAATTACTAAATCCCCTTTCTTAGCCATGGTTGAAAACCGTTTTGATAAACGTCTTTAACGACGATTTAGAGATATCTAGAAAGTTGGCAATATCCGCTCTAGGCACTAAGGTCAACAATCGTTTGTTTGATTTCAGCCATTCGAGACTATGCGTTTTACGATCTATTCCGAGATTATTGATATACTGTTGATAGGTGTACGCTGCCATTAATGAGGCCTGTACATTCAATGCACTTGCTAATTGAGGATTATCACGCCTCCAAGCCTCGGATTTAAGAGGCAACAAAATCATTTCGACTTCCTCATAAATCCACCAATAACTGCCTTGTTTATTGTAGATCGGATCTATTTCTGCCGTCAGAAACAAATCACCTTCTTCATAGAAGTGAGAAAGAGCATCACGACCTTCAAAGTCGTGTTTAACGCCAATAACACCTCGGACCAATACACAAGCGCAATCGTGTATATCAATTCCTTGAGGTTGAAACACCCCCGGTTTTAAAGACTGTGTGTGTACATGACGAGAAAGTTGAGCATTACGCATTAGACCGCGCTGGTCAGGATGCAATAAATCAATCAACTTATCCTGCAGTAATCCTACGTTTACATGGACATGGGTCAAAATGAAACAGTTTCAAAGTGTTAGTAGAGTGTATTTCTAAGTTAGGATAAAAATTTTACAAAAAGTGCTGATTATCAATTTTTTAGGAAGTATTCCTAATTATCACCCGAAAAATAATTGGGTCAAAATGGAACAAAAAATGATTTTCAATTCAAGAATTTCGAATGAAATCATAAAACTAATACACCTATGAAACGAATTTTACTAACTCTAGGAATTGCATTCAGCATTGCCGCTCAATCCCAAACTTGTACACCAGATACGGTGGTTCCATCACTTGCAAGTATTGGATATCCAACACTTGAGTGGTCAGGAATGTGGGTGAACGGCGAAAACCCCTCATTTGCTTGTGACAGTACTCAACCTATGATGAATCTTGAAGCCGTTGTAGGCCAACCTTTTGAAGCTACTCTAACCGGAATGTTAGGAGACACCTTTCCTTCAGGAGGGCTTTTAGTACCAACCGTGCAATCTGCATTCTTATACACAACAGCGATTCCAAGCTGGTTAACTTGGGATGCACAGGATTCTATATTTTACCCAGGTCCAGCGAATAAAACGTGTATTAAACTCTCAGGAACACCAAATCTAGCTGATACAACTTACTGGATTCCTTCAGTCGGTGTTGAAAGTGGTTTTTGGACAAGTTGGTATCAAGTACAAGGAACTATGTTTGGTTTCCCGGCCATTGACACCTTTGGATTCTGTCATAACGTTCGTGTTTTTAAAGACTACACGGATATTGATGAAAGTGATCTCGCAGCCATGTCAATCGCTCCGAATCCAGCGAACGATTATTTAAAAATCAATTTTAATAAAGCCGTTGTAACTGATGAATTTCTGAGTAGAATTAAAATCTTCAATGTTATCGGCAATGAGGTTCACATTGTTCCAAATATGGAAGCCTCGAACTCCGTTGGATTCGATATATCCGCGCTGCCTGGCGGAAATTATTGGATTACTATAGATCTCGGTCGAGGTATTCTTCGAGAAGAATTTATAGTAGTGCATTAAGCACTTTCGAACCATGTTAAGCTTACTACTGGCAAAGAAAAACTTCAAGCTCATTTTTGGGCTTGGGGTTATTCTATTACCGACCTTTTCTAGTGCACAGTTTGCGTATGAAGGTCCCATACCTGCTATTACCTCCGGTTATGGTTCATTCGGTACTACTGCATTCACCAGCGAATTTTTTCAATTGATTCCTGATTCTACCATGGAATGTAATGATACCGTACGATGCATAATCACCTACCCCTCGAATATCAGTAGCCCTACTCCTACTGTTTTTAAATTCCCTGGGTCGTCAAATCGAAAACTAAGTGACAGTGTCTATTGGAACGAAAGCAAGTTTTACCGTGAATTCGTAGCCAGTAATGGATACGTGAGTGTCACAATGCAATGGAACGATGAAAGTGACTACGGTTGTGCATATTATATGCTAGAACAAGCCGCACAGAGATATGGACAATACATAGACACAACGAGAGTTGGTATCCACGGGATGAGTCAAGGTGCAGGAGTAACCAATTGGCTCAGTCTTAAAAAATACATCAATGATGGCTGGGGCGCTAATGGACGTTTCGCTTGGCCGGATGCAGGTGCAAGTTTTATTGGATGGGTAGACGATTGGCCAAATGACATCGCAACCCAAACGGACAGCGGCCTTGCAGCTATGCCAGACGATGTTCTTTACCTCATGACTATATCGGATTGGGACCAAACTCCTGATCCAAGAACATTCATTGATATGTATAATTTCATGGGGGTCCCCGATAGTAACAAGGAATTCTTCATAATCCGAGGAGATACCATCAATAATTACATCTACTGGGCTACCCACTTTACCAACAATACTTGGGAGAATGATTCTAGCCAATTTTATGTCTACATCACCAAACACGATGCACTAGATTATTGGCTCGGTTCCCGCCTACTCCATGCGCTAATGGAGGCTGCATGGAACAATGATCCAATGGCTCGTAGGATATGTATGGGAAATGGTGATACACTGCAGACCAAGATAGCTGGGGGCGCGATGCGTGGCCCAATAGTAACAGATCAGCCTTGGATGACCATGATCGCCTCTTGGAATTCAGGACAGGGATACATGAATCCATGTACTGTCCCATGGAACATGAGACAATACGTAACGGCGGACGCTTGTTTTAATTTAAGTGTACCCGAGGCGGATAATCATCCTCAACTCAAAGTATACCCAAATCCTGCCCGCACTTTAAATAAGATCACAATCGAAAGTGACCTGGAGATTGAACACGTTTTAGTGGTCAACGAAATAGGACAACGAATTGCTGAATTCAAATCGAATTCATTTCAAATAGATCAATCAGGAACATTTTACCTCGGAATAACCTTTGTCAACGGACGGCGTACCGCCTTAAAATTGAATGTAAGTGAGTAAAAACTTGTTGACCTAGACAGAAGACCCGCATTTCGCGGGTCTTTTTTTATCTTGATGGCACTAACACAACAACCATGGGGAAATTCAGATACCTCTTTGTTTTTACCTTACCGCTTTTAGCACTTATAAGTTTTCACTCAACCGGGCTTTGGTCCTATTTACCTGTGATTGAAGCCTTCGTCTTCATACCGGTCATGGAATTCCTTTTTATCCCTCAAAAGGCGAATTTGAATGCCGAACAAAAGGAAAAAACAACCACCGATGGATTTTACATTTGGGCGCTTCGATTGACCGTTCCGATTCAAATTATATGTGGCATCTATCTTTTGGTTCAAATCTCAATGCCGCTAGATTCGGTAACGCTTATTGGGAGGATTCTTTCATACGGCATCATGTGTGGGGTGATGGGCATCAATGTTGCGCACGAATTGGGTCATAAAACAAATAAAACAGATCAATTTTTAGCGAAAGTATTGCTAACCACTACCCTTTACACGCACTTCTTCTTAGAGCACAACTTCGGTCACCATAAAAATGTTGGAACGCCTGAGGATCCTTCAACGGCACGTCGTGGCGAGTGGGTGTATACGTTCTGGCTACGTTCCATTGTCTTTAGCTACCTAAGTGCATGGAGGATTGGCATACAACGTAGTAAAGGGAATCTTCTAAAGAATGAAATGGTGCACTACACCTTAATCCAACTAGTGCTAATTACCATCATCTTTGAAAATTTTGGTAGCATCGGATTGATTGGCTTCTTTGGTGCTAGCATAACGGGGTGGATTTTACTAGAAACCGTTCAATACATCGAGCACTACGGCTTGGCAAGAGAGAAGGTTAGTGGTCTTCGCTATGAAAATGTTCGTCCCGTCCACAGTTGGAACAGCAATCATATGTGGGGAAGAGCCATACTTTTTGAATTAAGCCGCCACAGTGATCATCATTATTTACCGAACAAGGAATATCCACTTCTCGACCACCATGATGACAGCCCACAGCTGCCGACAGGGTATCCAGGCATGATGATTTTGAGTCTTATTCCCCCTTTGTACATGCGTATCGTGCATTCACGTATTCCCAAGGCTTCTTTATTGAACAATTGACAACAGGTTTTGGTTAAAGGATAAATCCTTTAATCATGAAGAAATTCGCCTTTGCCCTTCTCTCTATCACGTTCTTATTCTCTTGTGAAACGACCGGACCCTTCACTTGCGCAGACGGTATTCAGAACGGTACAGAAACGGGCGTTGATTGCGGTGGCGATTGTCCTCCATGTGCGCCGTACAGCATCGAAGGTCACGCTCAGAAAGGCCCCTTCCTCAACGGAAGCTCCGTACTAATCACCTCATTGGACACCTCACTTAACCAAGTAGGTATAACTTACAATACCCAGATTCTCGATAACTCGGGATACTTCTTTGCGAACGGACTCAACTTAAACTCTTCGTTCGTCACCCTTCGCGCTGACGGTTTTTATTTTAACGAGGTATGTGGAGAACCGAGCAATGCTCAAATCACATTAAACGCTATCACGGATTTGAATAATGTCCCCGCCGTAAATGTGAATACCATAACGCATTTAGAAAAGGCCCGTGTTGAATACTTAGTCGCTAACGGTACCTCATTTTCTAAAGCAAAGGAACAAGCACTTAAGGAAATACTGTACACCTTCAGCGTTGACACCACTGGCACCATGCCTTCTTCAGAAACGCTGAGTATTGCCAATTCTAGTGCCGCAGATGGTATTTTAATCGCCATTACCTCCATACTTCAAGGGTACAGGAGCGAAAGTGAATTTTCAGATTTAATGGCCAATTTTGTCACCGACCTTAGAACAGACGGCATCCTCAACAGTTCCAATTTAGCTTCAGAACTGATGGCACACGCACAGGTACTTGATACCAATGAAATTCGTCAAAACATCATTGACCGTTACGCGAGTATGGGCATTACCGTAAATGTCCCTGCCTTTGGTGGACACATCCAAAACTACATCGATAACAGTCCACATACCGCAACGAGTACGGTCATTGAATACCCTGAGGACGGTCCCAATGGAAAAAGCATCTTAAATACCACAGACAGTATTTACAACCAATACCAGTACTATGGTTTAATGACTACGAGACCGAACGATTGTGTAAGTCTTAAGTTGGTCATTGAAAAGCAGTTCTTTGGTTGCCAATACGGATGTTGGTTCTATTCTGTAAGTAGTGTACAGAACTGGAATATCAGCAGCTACGATCAAACCACGAATAGCCAAACGTTCATTAGTACCGGCTTAGAGACCGATTTAGAGATGGGCTTCGAACCAGGATGGTATACAGCGAGCATTTATTTAAATGATAGTCCTACTCCATCGCGGGTAAAAGAGTTCAGGGTCAACTAATCTTGTGCAGTGCCTTGAACTTGTTGTGAATTAAGAGCATTAGGACACCAAAAGAAACACCGAGGATAATCAACCCTTGGCTAAGAAGTCCTTCAGCCGTAAAGGAAAGCTTTAATAGGACTGTTGAAATCACAAATGACGAGTTCCTAATTATAACCGGGAAGTTGTCTGTATACAGTAGGGAAAGCAAAAGGATGATCACGTCTGAGATAATCAAGAAGTTGTAAAACTCTTCGAAGAATATCGCATTTATCTCAATCATGTTGGCCTCTTCGATATGGTTGAAGGTTGGGATGACCCATTCCACAAAGCTCTGTATTCCCAAGATGATAAAAAGGAAGAAAAGTCCTATGCTCAAGTAATGCTTCGACTTAACAAAGCGTTTAATGTTTTCTCCAAGCTCCTTTTGTTCCTGTTCCTCGAACGCATCATAGCGCAATGAACCACTAAGTTTGTAAAATGAAAAAATCAAAAAGAACAGCAGAATAACGCTGAATAGATCTACGTACAGATGGACATTGTGGTCGCTGAGCCAAAACTCAGATTTCAAATCAAGCGCAGCCATGTCCTTGAACAATCCCCGAATCAAAATCAACGCAATAACCTCGTATTGCTTGGCAATGTAAAGAGTGGTACTTCTCCTCAAATAGTAGATCATCAGGTACGCCTCATAAACCAACAAAATGGAGAACGGAGTGTAGATAGCACTAATAGGATCTTTTAATAAAGAAGCATTGATACCTCCTGGAATATAGTCGCGTAGAGAGTGTAAAATCAGGTGGATAATGAAACTTAAGATGGCCGCATAGAGCATCCCTCGACCGAGTGACTTTCTAAATGCATAAGTAAAGACAGGTAAATGCATATTTTGATTCTATTCATAATCAACAAGTTATATGTGATTTAGTTCAGAAAGAGCTTTGATGGTTTTTTACATTTACCTTCAAGAAAAGCAAGCAAGTATAGCTACCTTTGCCGCGCATAAAAAGCCAAATCATGCTAAATGTATCTAACGTTACGCTTCAATTTGGAAAGCGCGTACTTTTCGAAGATGTAAATATCAAGTTCCATGGTGAACGTTGCTATGGTCTCATTGGCGCCAACGGAGCCGGTAAATCGACTTTCTTAAAAATCCTTGGTGGTGAGGTTAGTCCTAATTCAGGAAACGTAAATCTTGAGAACGGCAAGAGGATGTCGGTGCTTTCTCAGAACCACTTTGCTTTTGATGAAGAGACCGTACTGAATACGGTTATCCAAGGGAATCAGCCTCTATGGAATCTCATGCAAAAGAAGGATGCCATTTACATGAAGCCAGACTTCAATGAAGAAGACGGTCTTATCGCTGCTGATCTTGAAGTTCAATTCGAGGAAATGGACGGTTGGAATGCAGAAAGTGATGCTGGAAACTTGCTGAGTGGCCTGGGGATCTCCACGGATGATCATTACACACTGATGAAGGATATGGAAGGCTCTGCCAAGGTTCGTGTACTTCTGGCACAGGCACTTTTTGGCAACCCAGACTTGCTTATTCTTGATGAGCCTACCAACGATTTGGATCTCAAGACTATTTCATGGCTGGAGGATTTCTTGATTGATTTTAAAAACACAGTAATCGTTGTGAGTCACGACCGTCACTTCCTAGATACAGTTTGTACGCACATCGCAGATATTGACTTTAAAAGAATAAAACTCTACACCGGTAACTATAGCTTCTGGTACGAAAGCTCACAATTGGCCCTTCGTCAGCGTCAAGCAGCCAATAAAAAAGCAGAGGATAAACGTAAGGAACTTCAAGAGTTTATTTCGCGCTTTGCAGCCAATGCCTCGAAAAGCAAACAGGCTACTTCAAGAAAAAAAATGCTCGATAAAATCAACGTCGATCAAATCCAAGCTTCTTCTAGGATGTACCCTGCCATCATTTTTGACCAAGAACGTGATGCCGGTGACCAAATTCTTGAAGTAGACGGCCTAGCTGCCCACGACGAGCAGGGTAATGTGCTTTTCCAGAACCTCAGTTTTAAGCTCAATCGCGGCGATAAGGTGGCGTTATTATGTGACGACCACAGAATCCTTACTGCACTCTATGAAATTTTAGCTAGCAAACAACAACCGAGCGCAGGCTCGTTTGCATATGGCCAAACTATCAAGCATGCGTATCTGCCTAACGAAAATGCAGCTTTCTTTGAAACCGAAGACAACCTTATGGACTGGTTGAGGGAATACAGTCCAGAAAACAAGGATGAAGTTTTCGTTCGAGGATTCTTAGGGAAAATGCTCTTCTCTGGGGAAGAAGTCTTTAAAAGTGCTTCTGTACTCTCAGGAGGAGAAAAGGTGCGTTGTATGTTGAGTAGAATGATGCTGCAACAAGCAAATCTGCTGTTCTTCGACGAACCTACCAACCACCTCGATCTTGAAAGTATTCAAGCCTTGAATAATGGTATGAAGGACTTCAAAGGAACCTTGGTTTTCAGCTCACACGATCATACGATCAATCAAACAGTCGCAAATCGAATTATTGAAATCTTCCCTCACGGGGTAATGGACAAAATGGTCGAATACGACGAGTACATATCTGATGTAAAGATTTCGGCGCAGCGCGAGCAGATGCTCGGTGTCTAAATACGAACAAACTAGCGAAAAACATCAAGGTGGTCTGCGCAAAAAGTTCTATTTATAGTTATTACTCTTAAATTTTGAAAGCCATCCTTTACGGGATGGCTTTTTCATTTTCAATCAACTACTTTTGCCGCTTCTAACACTCTACATTTCATGAAGCAGTTCTTCAACAACTTCGTTGGCAATCCAAAAAATGACATCCTTTCAGGCATCACCGTTGCCCTAGCACTCGTACCGGAAGCTGTGGCTTTCGCCTTCGTGGCGGGCATCGATCCGCTTGTAGGCCTTTATGGTGCCTTTATGATGGGATTAATCACTTCACTTTTTGGAGGTCGTCCAGGTATGATTTCTGGTGCTACTGGCGCAATGGCTGTAGTGATGGTACATCTCATCCAAAAAGGAAATGAAGTTGGAACTGCTATGCAATTAGATAACCTTGGCTTGAGTTGGCTTTTCATCACCTTACTCATCGTAGGTTGTATTCAAATACTTGCGGGTCTTTTCCGCTTAGGAAAATTCGTTCGTCTTATCCCACATCCCGTAATGATGGGTTTTGTCAATGGATTGGCAATCGTCATTTTCTTAAGCCAATTGGGCATGTTCACCCGTGTAGTTGATGGGCAGAAGGTTTGGATACAAGGAGGCGAACTGATTACCATGATGGGGCTTGTTGGTCTTACCATGTTAATTATGTGGTTGCTACCTAAGGTTACCAAGGTGGTTCCTG
>CBFHHP010000031.1:1624-23354 GCA_965655745.1 uncultured Schleiferiaceae bacterium | reverse complement strand
AACCAACCATCCAGACTTTACTACCAACAGCGGTCCCGGTTTTTTGGCTTCCTGTCAAGAACTGGTTGGTTTTGATTATAGCGGAGTCTGCAATGAGATATGAAGACATGCCAGGGATATTAGTATCATCCGAGAACCTGTCGTTGGCATTAACGGTACGATTTCTTATATCAAAAGTTCCATTCAAATGATGTACTCTACTAGCATTTAGGTCATCTTCTAAGGTCCATTTTCCCGTACCAAAAAAGGTCATTGTCCTTAAGTTGTTGTTGCTCGTTTTTATGGTATAGGTAGAATCTGATCCAATAAATGTTAATGGACGATTTAAAGTTACATTGGAATCTAGACTAAGCGTGCCGTTTAGAAATACTACACTGTTGGTATTCCCAGAGAAATAAATACTGAAAGAAGCATTGGCATAAAACGATGCAATATTGATTTCCTTGTTGGGCATAAAAATATTCAACGAAGAAATTGCACTAGAATCACTAAAAACTACTGTATCTCGGGACGAAGGCACACACGTAGTGGGATTTCCCCCTTCCGTTAAAGACCAGTGATTGGCATCTTCCCAATTGCCGTCACCGTTTATCCAATAAAACTTTTGTCCTTGTGATAAAGTGTTGGAGTTAAAACCAGTAGAAGATTGATTTATATTTTCTAAAACGCTTACCTGCAGAGGGTTACCAGAAACAATAATATCTCTTGTCCGGATGTAGTTTAGGGTATCTGAAGAGTTATGAGTAAAATATGCCTTTGCGCCAAGACCGCTAGAAAGGATTTCAATATAGGAGCCACAGGACCCATTGGCTTCTATGCTTTTGAAGGTTAAAGAGGATCCTGAGGAAATAATCATTGTCGATGTTGAATCTAGAAATAAACTATCAACAATGAATGCTCCGCTGGCGCTTATATCTTGATTTACCTCTAAGACCTCTGTCGAACATAATGAAGAGGCTGAAATATTTACATCACTTCGACAAACGATTCTTTCGAACACATGGGTATTTACTGAATAGTCATGTATGGAGGGGGTTCCATAACTATCAAGGATCAAATTAGTGCCGGTGGTATTTAATATTACGCCACCACTAGTGTAGAAGTTTGACCGTATTTCAATATCACTACTATCAAGGTTTAGGGTTGTTTGGTTGTAAGCACGAAGATTCGTCGCTTGGATAAAATTGCCATCACTATACAGCGTACCGTACTGGGCAGAAAGAGTACCTATAATAAGACTATCTTGGAGTATCCAGCTACTTCCTATTGAGTTTAACGTGAGATTTGGGAGGGTAACACCTTTGATTTTGATATAATTTGTATCAGTACCTTCTAGTTTAATTTGACCACTTCCAAACCAATTCAGTGTGTCATTTATATCAATATCTCCAAAAATTCGCAGTACATCAGAGCTTCCATAAAAGTATATATTTACGTTAGAAGGGATGTCTCGAATTATTAAATTCTTACAAAAAGCAATATTTAGGTTTATGGTTATATTTCCACCAGTACTAGGAAAGCTCAATGAGTCTAAAATGACGTTATCATTACTGGTAGGCGTAATGGTGTGTAATTGCATGGGAATATTTCCGCTTACAGCAGACCAGTGATTGATGTCGGACCAGTTTCCGGATCCACCTACCCAGTAATAATCAAGTGCATAGGCCTTAGGCGTTAGCATTAAAAATGATAGAAACAGCAGGTGTTGAATTAGCTTTCTCATTAGTTTTGTTGCTTTGGTATTACGTTAAAATTACGGAAAAAATACTTGGGTAATTACTGACTTTATCGTAGGCAGAATTCTTTTATCATAGGTGCTTTTTACAACGAACGTTTGTCTAGCATTGTTTAAATTGTGAAATGAACTTTTCTTGGAATACAACGCTTATACCAGCAATGATACGTGCTCTAATAATTTGTCTTTTCACTTCGAATACCCTCTTTGCACAGGTTGCGGACTACAAACGTGATTACAATAAGATTAACGAGCATTTAATGTTGACTTTAGGGTCATATGCAGTTGGAAATTTTGCTGTCAGCGGCGCTGGATACTTTAATGCTGAAGACGAATACACCAAGCACTTTCATGAAATGAACGTGATGTGGAATACGGTCAATTTTGGGTTGGCACTACCCGGTTACTTTAAGGCAAAGAAGAATGCTGGTGATTGGGATGCTGCTGAAATGGAACGTCAACAGCGAAAAACACAATCGATTTTTTTAATTAACAGCGCTGTAGATATTGGGTACATTGCAACCGGTATGTACCTGCGTGAGGAAGCTGAAAACAGGCACGATGAATCGGATATGTTTCGGGGCTACGGGGACAGTATGGTCCTCCAGGGGTCGTTTTTATTTGCCTTTGATTTAGTTGCTTACGCTATTCATAAGCGTCATTATAATCGGGAAGCGAATACCTTCTTAAACAAGGTTAGTGTGCACTCCGCTGGTCAAGGAATAGGCTTAACAGTACAGCTCGATTAGGGGTATGATTCTTGTACTTTCTGTCACGCCTCTAACAATGCCAATTCGTATTTTAGTTGGATAGAACATAGTTATTATGAAAAGATTTTTACTCCTAACCCTTGTCTTTGGTTCACTCTCTTTGGCCGCACAGACTAAAGAACTTGTATTAAACTTCTACCATATGATGGATGGCCAGTCCGTAACTGACTCATTGGTAGGAACCAATAATTTAGGAAACCAATTCAAGTTTAGTCGTCTACAGTATTATGTCGACGACATTGAAATTATCTACGACCAGGGTGATACGTTTACTTATCCTCAAGTTTTATTAATGAATGCACTTGAAGAAGAATTGACCAGTATCGATTTGGGATCGTTGTCGTTCGATAGTATTACGGCAGTGCGCTTTGCCGTTGGTGTAGGCCCGGATGTAAACAACTTAGATCCATCTTCCTATCCAGCAGCGCACCCATTGGCCCCTAAGTCACCTTCAATGCACTGGGGATGGGCCGCAGGCTATCGATTCGTTTGTGCCGAGGGTGTAGGCAGTTCAGCCTTCAATCAAACCTTTGAATTGCACGGTTTGGGCAATGCGAACTATGCTATGCAAACCATTGCCACTTCAGGTACGGCGTCGGGTAGCGATACTTTAGTGTTAGATATCGAAGCAGATTACGCGGAGCTCTTAAGAGATATTGAAGTGGCACAGGGTACGATTTCTCATGGCGAAACTGGTGATGCTTTCCAGTCCCTGAAAAATTTGAACAACACGGTATTTAAGAGTGCTGAAGGCAATGCTGCTTTGGGACAAAAAGAATTGGCTTTTGAAAACCTTTCAGTCTTCCCGAATCCTTCAAGCGGACGATTTATCGTTACGGGTATAGAAGGCGCAATCATTGAAGTTTTTAATGCGTTAGGTTCAAAAATGTACTCACAGAGAGCTACCGCTTCGACAAGAATTATTCTTCCAGATGCTGGAATATACCTGATGGTTGTTTCTAAAAACGGGAGTACTACAACTAAGAAATTGATCGTTCGATAATGAAATCTTGGGCAGTTGTATTTGTTGGTCTATTCCTAGCAGTAGGTTGTGCGAAACAAGCGCCATTGCCTACTCAGGATACAACGCCCTATAATCTCGAATATGGATCGTTGCCTGCTCCAGATATTGAAGGAGACAATGCGCTGACCGTTCAAGGTGTTCAGTTGGGAAGAATGTTGTTCTACGAAAAGCGCTTGAGTGGCGACAATAGCATGTCCTGTGCATCTTGTCACCGCCAAGAGCATGCCTTTTCCGATACTGCTAAATTTAGCATTGGGATACACGGCGACCCTAGTCATCGCCAGGCCATGAGCGCCGTGAATATGCTTTGGAATAGCAATGGCTATTTTTGGGACGGACGAGCAGAGAAGCTTCGCGATCAAAGCCTGATGCCCATTCAAGACCCTATAGAAATGGACGAAAGCCTTGAGAATGTGGTTGAAAAATTAGAGCAAGACACCATGTACACTAATCAGTTTCTACGTGCATTTGGTACCGCCCAGCCCAGCGCACATCTCATTTCTTTGGCCTTAGAGCAGTTCATGAATACTATCGTCTCATACCGGTCAAAATATGACCAGTATCTAGCCGGTGAGGCAACACTTACGGAATCTGAGGAACGAGGAATGGACCTGTATTTCGAGGAGTACAATCCGTTTTTCCCGGACGAAAGCGGTGCTGATTGTGGTCATTGCCACAGTGGAAAAAACTTTGATTCACCGACCTACATGAACAACGGTACAGATTCTTTGAATACTGATTTAGGTCGATTCATAGTGACAGGCGATACTGCAGATATTGGTTTGATGAAAACAACAACACTGCGCAATATTGTATTGACACCTCCATACATGCACGATGGTGTTTTTTCTACGCTCCGCGAGGTTATTGATCATTATGACCACGGCCTTCAAAATTCATCAACTTTGGATCAAGCTTTAGCGATGACTATGGACACCGGCCTCATGCTGACCGAGCAAGATAAGGACGATCTTGAAGCATTCCTGAATACGTTGACGGATTATGAATTGATTTCTGATGAAAGATATTCTTCGCCATTCTAAACTTGTAGTATTCATCGTACTCGCCTCGTGTGCGCCCGAGTCTTCCTCTGACCTGTTGAGTGAGTTGGCGACGTGGCCGCAGATGGAATTTCCGACGGATAATGAGCCAGATGCTCAAAAAATCGTTTTAGGTGAGCGGCTTTTCTTTGATCCGATAGTAAGTATTGATAGTTCGATTAGCTGCGGGTCTTGCCACAAAGAAGTTTATGGATTTGCAGACGATGTAGCTATAAGTCCCGGTGTTGAGGGCAGGTTGGGTAAAAGGAATTCCCCCTCCTTGTGGAATGTGGGGTATCAGCCTTACTTCATGCGTGAAGGCGGTGTACCAACCCTTGAAATGCAGGTTCTTGTGCCCGTTCAAGAACATTCGGAAATGGCCTTTAACATGGTACTATTGGTACAGCGCTTAAATGCCAATACCGCCTATAAAAATGACTTTCTTGAAGCGTTTGGAGACAGTGCTTCCGCCTACACTATAACGCGTGCTCTGGCACAATATGAGAGAACGTTGATTCAAGAGCCAACTGCTTTTGACGAGTATGTTAGAGGCGACAATGGGGCATTAAGCACAGCAGCGAAAAAGGGATTTGAATTGTTCTATGGGAAAGCCGGATGTGACGGTTGTCATACTGGTCCGCTGATGACCAACTTTGGCTTTTACAACAACGGTACTCAGATTAGTCCAGACGATTACGGCAGGGCAGAATTGACACTGGATTCTGCCGACTTTTACCTCTTTAAAGTGCCTTCCTTACGAAAGGTCGCATTAACTGCGCCGTATATGCACGATGGCAGTTTAGCGTCCATTCAAGATGTACTCGAGCAATACAACCAGGGAGGAGTGGGTCATGATTACACAAGTGACGGTATCATGCCGTTGAACCTTACTGAATCGGAGCTTGTTGCCTTAGAAGAATTCCTAAGCACCCTTTAATTTTATGCGCCGTATTTCCCTGTAAATAAAAAGCCCGAACCATGGGGTCCGGGCTTCAAAACAGGTTTGGTTTCAGAGCATTTTAAAATGAGTACACTGCTGCAACTACAACTGAAGACAGTTGATCGGCTGTCAATGAATCAAATACTGCGCTTGAACTTTGGTCCAATCGTAGTTCTGCGATAAGTCTAAGGTCTGTTGTCGTATAACTTGCCGTTAACGTTGCGTCTATCACTGAATTTCCAGCACCGTAGGCGACACCTGCTGAGGCAAGCTCTTTAAAGTATTCTACGCGCATTCCAAGGTCAATACCTTCCTTTACAGTTACCACTGGATACAAGGCTGCGCCATAAAAACCACCTGCTTCCATGGTTTCGTTGTACGAAGCGTTAACACCAAGACTAAATGCGTCGCTTAAATCATATCCTCCGGTGAGGTCTACTTGGAATGTGGCATTGGCATCCACAGCTTGTTTGCCGTAAAGTACATTCAAATAGGTACCGCCAAAACCGTATTGCAATCCGTAGGTGTAAAGATCCACGTCATTCATTTCGGTGAAATCTGTCGGATTCATGACCGCGAACATGATACTTTGATCGTCCGAGATGGTATAATCCGCTTTTAACCCAGTGTGTGAGAAAGGTCCGTAGGAGAATAGGTATGAAGTAGAATAGTGAAAGTTGTCTACCGGTGAGATTACTTCATATCCCAAGAATGTGTTGAAGTTACCTAGCGTTAAGGTCAATTTTTCACTAGCGTTCCAGTAGGCATACAATTGATTGACAATATTCCCTGTAGCGCTGTAATACGGTGAGGCAAAAACGGCATCCGTACCGCGAGGACCAAATACGAGGTCAGCAACAAAGCCCCCTTGAGCGGAGCTTTGCTCTGCTTTAATGTTGACCATGCCTAAGGCGAAGCCGTTGAGGTTCGCAAAACTTGATGCTGGCGCGTCGAACTTATCGCCACTGAGGTTTGTTCTAAAGTACGTATCGACAGAACCTGAGAATTCGATACTTTCTTCCTCACCACTTTGCGCGTGAGAAGAGTGCGCGGTAAATAAGCACATTGCTATTACCCAAAATTTTGTGACTTTTGCAGAAATAATTTTCATACCCGAGAATTGTTTTAGTAGACCCGAGGTGTTGCAGCACCTCGGGTCGTTTTTTATAAAATAGTTTATTAGTGTTGGTTCATGCGGAAGTCTGCGTATGCAGCCATACCACCATGTTCGGCTTGATCTAGACCTTCGAGTTCTTCTTTTTTATCGACGCGAAGTCCCCAAACCTTGCCAATTACCGCAAGGAATACACTTGTCATGATTACACAGAATAGACCAGCAAGGCCCACACCTGCTAATTGTACCATGAACTGGTTCCAAGAAGCGAGCTCACCGAATATGCCTACAGCAAGAGTACCCCACATACCAGTAAACAAGTGAACTGCTACCGCCCCCACAGGATCATCTATTTTCAATTTGTCTAGCAGTGATACTGCAAGAACTACTACGATACCTCCAACACCACCGACGATAATCGCCTCCATAATGCTCATCTGATCTGCACCAGCTGTAATTCCTACCAGTCCGCCAAGGATACCATTCATGAACATCGTTAGGTCGAAGTTTTTGTAAAAGATGTGTACAAAGCCTGCAGCTGAAAGGCCGCCTGCAGCTGCAGCTAGCGAAGTGGTTGTTAATACTAAAGAAGTTAGACCCGGGTCTGCACTTAACACAGAGCCTCCATTGAAACCGAACCAGCCCAACCATAGGATGAGCACGCCCGCAGCTGCGAAAGGAAGGTTGTGACCAGGTATTGCTTGCGCTTTACCGTCTTTATCAAATTTACCAATTCTTGGTCCTAGTTTTACGATGTAGAGCAGTGCTGCCCATCCACCAACACTATGCACAAGTGTTGATCCTGCGAAATCATAGAAACCCCATTCGTCGAGGAATCCTCCGCCCCATTTCCACGAGCCAGCTATTGGATATACAATACCTACATATAGGATAGAGAACAGGAAGAATGAACCAAGTTTTGCACGTTCAGCAATAGCGCCACTTACAATAGTTGCAGCGGTTGCAGCAAACATCCCTTGGAACAAGAAGTCTGTCCAATAAGTATAGCCTTCATTGTAGGTAAGGTCTAGACCAGCTTCACCCATAGGGCTTTCAAGTCCGAATAAAGCAACAAAGTAATCCGGAAGAAGTCCATTCCAAAAGGAGCCTGGATACATTAGGTTGAAACCTACAAATGCATAAAGTACTAATCCAATGCTGATAATAAAGAAGTTCTTGAAAAGGATATTTATTGTATTCTTCTGACGAGTAAGTCCAATTTCAAGAAAGCTGAATCCCAGGTGCATGAAAAATACCAACGCGGTACAGATCATCATCCATAGGTTATTTACGGTAAGTGTTAGTGTTGTGTCCATGTCTTTTGATTATTTGAGTGTTAAACCACCGCTCTCACCGGTGCGAATTCTATAAGCTTCCTCCACAGGGGTTACAAAGATTTTCCCGTCGCCGATCTCTCCAGTTTTACCCGCCTTCAAAATGGCATTAACTGTAGGCTCTACGAAATCGTCATTCACTACGATACTCAGGTAGCGTCTTTGAATGTCCGTGGTGCTGTAATGAACCCCTCGGTATTGTTTTAATTTTTTTTCATGTCCTACTCCAGTAACATCCCAGTAACTGAAGAAATAGACATTCACCTCGTGAAGCGCATCTCTGACCTCGTCGAATAGTGATTTTCTAATGATTGCGTCGATTTTTTTCATTTTGAATGGTTTTACACCGGTAAAATTACACAAAAGACAACGCTACCCCAAAAAATAGGGGGTAGTGTAATTAAAAACATGTATTTATATGAATATACCCCCTATGTTTTAAGGGGGGTAGTGGTCTAAAAAAAATAATAAAAGGCAAAAGTACCCTCAAGATTTAGAGGGGTCAATCAACGAAATCTACCTTTTGAAGTACAAATGGCGCAGTCGAACGATCAAAAAATGTCGTTTAACGGAATTGAATCAGCCTTTATTGTGCTAGAGGGTGGTTCAGGATGGGATCACGGTCGATTAAATTAAAAAACCCAGCGCTAGGGCTGGGTTAATTACTTATATGGTAGATCACATTTATTGGATCTTTAAATATCAAATTTCAATTGTGTTTTCTTGTAAACAATATGTATAAACATATTTTAAACATATTTTGTATCTTTATTGTGTGAGGTTTATTAGTATTCTTTTAATTTTTATAACTACCTCATTATCAGCTAATAAAAAAGCATATGTTTCTTGGGTTGCTGATGATGATAGGTCTGTTTATAGATTAAACTTTGACACTGGAGTTTTAGATGTGTTTTCTGATGATTCGGTAGTAAAAGTAGGGCAATTTAAGCGGAATTATTCTTCCGAGGAACTTTTCTCAGGGGAACACGGTCAGTTGCATTTGGTAAATGGAAGATGGCTTGTTTCTTTTTCAGGTTCTGGTCAGGTCTTTGAACTTTCGTTTCAAGACTCATCGATAAGCAGAATAGACGGAACATATCAGCACGGCTATAATTTTGATGCGTATCAGTTTGTGCGACAAGGTCGTATTTATAGTTTCGGTGGCTATGGATTCTGGATGGAGAATAATATGCTCAATAAATTTGATGAATCTGCGCGGGAATGGTTTCATGTTAGTGAGGCTCCCTATCCTGTAGAAGTAGACGAACAAAGCGGTATTCGGCACCTACGATGGTACGATAAGACAGAAGATGTTCTTTACGTTTCGCATTCCAGCACCTTGTATGCCTATTCGTTTTCAAACGACAAATGGATTCCTAAAGGAAGACTACAAAAGGATCTATACACATCGGGCATAACCAATTTTGATATCATCAATGATAGTTTGGGCTTAGCCTACAATAAGAAGGGTTATTGGTTATTGGATTGGCGAAAGAATGAGTTACGCAAACTAGATCTCAGTGCGAATCAGGAAATTTCAGCGCGATCGGGATTGGACGGCATTCATTGTATGTACATGAAGAACCAGAAAATGCTCGTATTGCGTAAAACAGATAAGGTAAAAGCGGGATTTTTCTTAACTGTGTTGTTTCCTGGCAATTGGAAAACCTGGGAAACGACCAGGCTTTACACACCGTATTCATGGTATAAGATCCTTTTTTACACCTTTTGCAGTTTGGTCTTGGCAATTTTCGTGTGGATCATTCGCTACCGTTATCTGAAAGTTGTTAGAAACAAATCTGATTGGTTGGAGTTTCTTACCATTGAGGATAGGTCCTTATACAATGCGTTGCTTAGATCAGATTTAGATACAGACGAAGTAAATACCATCTTAAATTTACAAGAATTGGGCTGGGAAGTTCAGAGACGAAAGCGTAGCGAGGCAATTAAATCAATAAATGCCTTCTCGAATAAAGCATTAGGATTTGATATTATTGAGAGGCATAAAAGTGCAAAAGACAAACGACAAGTGATTTACCGCTTGAATGCTAGAATAAAGTAAGGTTGGCACGATTGTGGCTTCATATCAAACCAAATTATTAGAATTTGTTCATGAAAAAGCTTTTACTTGTTTTGGCTATTGCATCTACATCAACAATAACTGCTCAGAGTAGGTGGGGTGTCCGTACGGGGTTGAACTACAATTTGAATACCATTGGGTTGAGTGATGCAGCCTCATCTGCACAAGAAATCTTTGAAGGAAAGGCCTCAGATAATGGCTACCATTTGGGCCTTTTTGGTCGTCAATTCCTCGGTGATCAAATGTATACTTCAGGAAGTTTATTCTATGCGAAAAACACCCATTTTCTTGAAGGTACAGATGGCCCTAATAATATTTTCTACGAAAGATTCGATCACGAATTCTTACAGCTAGATGCTGGTGTAGGACTTCGTTTACTAAAAACTGCAAGGGCTGAAGGTGGCGTTCACTACCAAGGCACCATCTCTGATAATGCTTTTAGTCAAACATTTAGTTCGCCAACTGTAGGGTACAACGTGGCTCTAGGAATAGATCTTTGGAAGCTCAGCTTTGATGTTACTTATTATGGAAGCTTTGAAGATCACACCGGTAGCTGGAACGACATTCCATTAAGTTATAATCGATCACAGATTTTAGTTAGTCTAGGCGTTAAACTTTAACATTTTAACTCGCTCATTCTGTAAACTTTGGCACAGGTTTTGAGTTTACTTTGATAGCGTCATCAATTGAGTGTAAGCGAGTAATTTCATTGACGCGACATGGTTTTGTTCAGCGAGCCGCTTCGTACCCCGGGGCGGCTCGTTTGTTTTATAACGCCTTAAATGCTGCTCTTCCCAATCCGTCAACCTCCAGGCTTACTTCTTTCGTTTCCTTGATAAAGGACGCAGCGGTAGACGCACCGGCAAGAACAATCATGCCTTTCTTGAGATCAATCCCGTATTGATGGGCCAAGCGTGTTGCGGCTGCAAGAGCTTCGAATGGATTGTCTAGGATGGCGTCGCTCGAGCCTTCTGCTTCAATAACACCGTCAAAACTCATAGTCATATCCAAGCCGTTTAGTCCAAGCGGAACCTCGCGCCAAGGTCCTACCACAAAGGCACACGAACTACAGTTGTCTGCGACTACATCTTCTAGTGAAAACTTAAAATTCTCATACCTAGAATCGATCACTTCAATGGCCGATGCAACACCGTCCACGTAGTCTAAAACCTCTTGGGCACCAAGAACGCCTTCGATGTCTTTACTGAGGCGAAAGGCAATCTCAGGTTCTGCGCGCGGATGGCAACACTCTGATTTAATTAGTGGGGTATTGGCATCCAATTGCATATCTGCCGTCAATTGGCCAATGATCATATCATTTACACCCATCTGCTCCATCTTCGCATGAGAGGTGAAACCCATTTTTACACCTACGATTTCATGTCCCTCATCTACTCTGTGTTTAATGAGTTCATGTTGCACTTTATAGGCCGATTCAAGATCGTACTCTTCCGTCGTTGAGAATTGTGCAGTAGGTTGCTGAGTGCGACCGCTGCGATGTAAAATCGCTGCTTTTTCAAAAATGCTTTTCATTATAGTTTGATGCAAATGTTCTTTGGTTCGGTAAAGAATCTCAGGGCTTCGAATCCGCCTTCTCGGCCCACGCCGCTTTGCTTTACGCCACCAAATGGTGTGCGCAAATCGCGAAGCAACCAGCAATTCACCCAAATGATACCAGCGTGCAATCCTGCGGCCATTCTGTGGGCGGTTTTTAGGTCTGAAGTCCATATTGTTGCCGCCAGACCGTAGGCAGTTCCGTTGGCCATAGCCAAAGCTTCCCCCTCTGTATCAAATGGAGTAAGGGTGACCACTGGGCCGAATATTTCTTCTTGATTTGTGCGGCAGTCCGCCGGTAGGTTTTCGAAAACAGTAGGGGCGATGAAGTAGCCTTTTTCACAGCGACCTTCAAGTTGTACCCGATGCCCGCCAGTGAGCAGCGTACCGCCCTCTTCTTTGGCGAGTTCGATGTAGCTCAACACCTTCTCCATGTGCTCTTTACTCACGACAGCGCCCATTCGTGCCTCCTTGGTAAGTGGATCTGCAACGGTGAGACCGTTGACACGTTCCAAAAAGGCTGCTTTGAACTTCTCGTAGATGCCTCTTTGGATATAAATGCGAGACCCACACAGGCAAATTTGCCCTTGATTTGAAAAAGAAGAGCGAACCGATGTATTAACAGCGTCTTCAAAATCACAATCGTCAAAAACGACATTGGCGTTCTTTCCGCCCAATTCTAGGCTTATCTTCTTGAACATGGGTGCCGCTACCGAAGAAATAGCTTTACCGGTTTGTGTACCTCCTGTGAAGGAGATGATATTGGTATCATTGTGTGCAACGATGGCTGCACCGACTTCTGCACCCAATCCATGGACAATGTTTAACACGCCTTTTGGAAAGCCAATTTCATTCAAAATTTCGCTCAGTAAATAAGCCGTGGCTGGTGTAATCTCTGAAGGTTTGGCGACAACAGTATTTCCTGCGGCGAGCGCAGGGGCAATCTTCCAACTGAACAGATACAGCGGTAAATTCCAAGGGCTGATACATCCGGCTACACCAATGGGCTGACGCAGGGTGTAATTAAAACCGTCCACCCCCATATCATGGGTTTCATACGCGTCATGAAGGATGGCAGTTGCGTAGAACTTGAAGTTGTCACGAGCGCGAGGGATGTCCACAGCGGTGGCGAGTTTGAGCGGCTTGCCGTTGTCTTTACTCTCGGCTAGTGCCAGCGTTTCGAGTTTTGAGTCTATGGCATTCGAAACTTTCATGAGCCACGACGAACGCTCTGCTGCGCTTAGTGAACTCCATGCTGGAAAAGCGGCCTTTGCCGCGGCCACAGCAAGGTCTACATCTGCTGCTTGGCTCCGTGGGATGATGCCATAGGCGTTTCCGGTGGAAGGATCAATGTTGTCTAGGAACTGGCCACCTACTGGATCGGAAAAGGCGCCATCGATGTAATTGCGAATGTTCATTATCTGGGTCTGTGTGTAGCGAAGATAAGGAAGCTTTGGGTCCGATTTTAAAAGCCCTCACTTTTGCCCTAAATTGGTACTCCAAAGCAAACAAAACATGTCTGTACTACAACCGTTCAATTTCCAGAAGTGGCTCGATGAAAATCGCGACCTGCTCAAACCACCAGTAGCCAACAAAAACTTGACGCCTGATAGCGATGAATACATCGTCATGGTCGTTGCAGGTCCAAACGCTCGCAAGGATTACCACTACAACGAAACGGAAGAATTCTTCTACCAATTGGAGGGGAACATCACCGTCAATGTGCAAGTGGACGGCAAAGTAAAAAGCTTGGATTTGGGTCCTGGAGACATGATGACCGTGCCTGCGAAAGTGCCGCATAGTCCTGTACGCCACGAAGGCAGTATAGGTTTGGTGGTGGAGCGTAAGCGCGAAGGTCGAGGCTATACAGACGGGCTTTTGTGGTTCTGTGACAGCTGTAACCACAAGTTGCACGAGACCTATTTCGAGCTGAAGAACATCGAAACGGATTTCTTGCCAAGGTTCAAAGAATATTACGCCAGCGAAGAGAAGCGCACCTGTGAGAAGTGTGGTACGACGATGGAATCGGACCCGAGATTCGTGTAAGTATGTGTGAGGTAACTAGCAGAAATTTCACGGTAGATATACATACACACATCTTACCAAGAGACATCCCAAACTTCCGAGAGCGCTTTGGATACGGAGGTTTTATCAGCCTTGATCACCATATGCCCTCCTGCGCTAGAATGATGAAGGACGACCACTTTTTTAGAGAGGTGGATAGCAATTGTTGGGACCCTGGAACGCGCATGAGTGAATGCGACCATCAGTTTGTAGATGTACAGGTGCTCTCAACCGTTCCTGTGATGTTCAGCTATTGGGCCAAGCCTAAGGATACGCTTGAGGTGGCGGTGTTCTTGAACGACCACATTGCAGAAATTTGTGCGAAATACCCGAAGCGCTTTGTAGGCCTTGGAACGCTGCCTATGCAGGCACCAGAGTTGGCTATTGCAGAGCTTAGACGTTGCAAAGAAATCGGCCTTCAAGGCATTCAGATAGGTACACATATTAACGATTGGAACCTCGATGCACCTGAGTTGTTCCCTATCTTCGAGGCCTGTCAAGATCTCGATATGGCCATCTTCGTTCACCCGTGGGACATGATGGGCAAGGACAAGATGGAAAAGTATTGGCTCCCTTGGTTGGTGGGCATGCCTGCGGAGAGCTCGTTGGCCATCTGTTCACTGATTTTTGGTGGTGTTTTTGAAAGGTTGCCGAAGCTTCGTTTCGCATTTGCCCACGGCGGCGGCTCATTCCCAGCGACTTTGGCGCGAATTAAGCACGGTTTTGACGTTCGTCCGGATCTGTGCGCCATTGACAATCAGATTTCACCGGAGAAATATATGGGCAAGTTTTGGCTCGATTCGCTCGTTCACGATCCTAAAATGCTTGACTACATCGTTGGACTCGTTGGCGAGAATAGAGTGGCCTTGGGGACCGATTATCCGTTCCCGCTCGGAGAATTGGAGCCCGGAAGACTTATAAATTCAATGCCTTGGAGCGAGGAGCGCAAAGGAAAATTGTTGCACGGTGCGGCCCTTGAGTGGTTGAATTTAGACCTCGCAAAGTTCATTTAATCACACTTGCCGGTAGACCTCAATTATGGTAGTTTTGTTGTTCAATTATTCGCCTAATGAGTGATGCCATCAAACACGAATGTGGTCTTGCATTCGTTCGCCTTCGCAAACCGCTAGAATATTACGTTGAGAAATACGGAACGGCTTTTTATGGCCTGAACAAGATGTACCTTCTCATGGAGAAGCAACGCAACCGCGGACAAGACGGTGCGGGTTTGGCGAATGTGAAGTTGGACATGGAACCTGGTACGCGCTACATCTCGCGTTACCGTTCGGTGGATACCAATGCCATTGGTGATATTTTCGGAAAAGTACAGAAGCGTATTGCAGACGGTGTTGGCGAAAACACAGATCTATTAAAGGATGTGCCTTGGTTGAAGAAGAACTTGCCTTTTACTGGTGAGGTGTTTTTAGGCCATTTACGTTACGGTACCTACGGAGGGAACACGATTGAAGCTTGTCACCCGTTTTTGCGTCAGAACAACTGGCCAACGAGAAATTTGATTGTTGCGGGGAACTTCAACATGACCAACGTTGATGAGCTCTTCGGGGAGTTGGTTGAATTGGGCCAGCATCCAAAAGAGAAAGCGGATACAGTGACCATCATGGAGAAGATCGGTCACTTCTTGGACGAAGAAAACGATCGTCTCTACTATGAATTAAAAGAGGAAGGCTACACCAAGAAGGAAGCCACTGCAGAGATTGCTAAGCGTCTTGATGTAGCGGGTGTTTTGAAGAGCGCTTCCAAGAAATGGGACGGTGGTTACGCCATGGCCGGTATGATGGGCCACGGGGATTCTTTTGTTTTGAGAGACCCTGCCGGAGTTCGCCCAGCCTTCTATTACTATGACGACGAGATTGTGGTGGTGGCCTCTGAGCGCCCGGTGATCCAGACGGCGTTGAATATTACGACGGACGAGGTGAACGAATTGCCGCCGGGGTCGGCCATTATTGTGAAGCACCACGGTGATGTGAGTATCGAACAAATCAAAGAGCCGTTAGACTACAAAGCGTGTTCTTTCGAGCGCATCTACTTCTCTCGTGGAAACGATAGAGATATCTATAACGAGCGTATTGAGCTCGGCCGTCGATTGATTCCAAAATTGGTGGAGAAGGTAGAAGGTGATGTAAATAACACGGTGTTCTCATTCATTCCGAATACTGCAGAGGTTAGCTTTTACGGTGTGGTCAAGGGAATGGAAGACCATTTCAATACCTTGAAGTACGAAGCCATTAAGGACGGGAATTTGAGCGACGACGAGCTGAAAGCTGTGCTTGGAAAGCGTCCTCGGGTGGAGAAAGTGGCTTGGAAAGATGTGAAGCTTCGTACCTTCATTACTGAAGACAGTTCCAGAGATGAATTGGTGAGCCATGTCTATGATATCACGCACGGTTCGGTAACAGCGCAGGACCATTTGGTAGCTATCGACGATAGTATTGTTCGCGGAACGACCTTGAAGCAGAGTATCCTGAGAATTTTTGACCGATTGTCTCCAAAGCATATTGTGATTGCCTCTTCGGCACCACAGATTCGCTACCCGGATTGTTACGGGATTGATATGGCACGTATGGGTGATTTCATTGCGTTCCGCGCAGCAGTAGCGCTATTGAAGGAGCATGGTAAGACCGACATTATTGATGCAGTGTATCAAAAGTGTAAGGCACAAGAAACGCTTCCAGACGATGAAGTACAGAACTATGTCAAGGAGATTTATGATCCATTTACCGCTGAAGAGATCAGCGCTAAGATTGCCGAATTATTGACTCCACCGGATGTCAAAGCAAGGGTAAGTATTGTTTATCAGGATATTGAAGATTTGCACTTGAGTTGTCCAAATAATCCTGGAGATTGGTATTTTACAGGAAATTACCCTACTGCGGGAGGAAATCGAGTGGTGAACAAGAGCTTTATTTTCTACGTTGAGGGTAGGAAAGAAAGAGCATACTAGTGAAAATCTACACCAAAACAGGCGACAAAGGAACCACTTCCTTACTTACCGGTACTCGAGTCTCTAAGGACGACATGCGATTAGAAGCTTACGGAACCTTAGACGAATTAAACTCATGGCTAGGTGTGCTCGCTGCAGAGCTTCCTACCAACAGCTTCCCGTTATTGACTAAAATTCAGAGCGAGCTTTTTTCTATGGGCTCCTACCTTGCGTTGGAAGGTGAAGCCACGTTTCAGATGCCAAAATTGGACCCGGATTTAGTTAATGCATTGGAGCGTCAGATAGATTCATGGAACGAACAGCTTCCTGAATTGAAAAATTTCATTTTACCCAGCGGCTCGAAGGCATCGTCAATGGCACAGGTGGCCCGTACTATTACGCGTCGAGCTGAACGTCGTGTAGTGGCATTGGCCAATGAAGTTGAAGTGAAAGAAGAGATCCAAGTATTCTTGAATAGATTGTCGGACTTTTTCTTTGTCTTGGCTCGATTCATTCTTCTCAAGGAAGGTCTAGAACAGCGTATTTGGACTCCTAACTATTAGGAAGTTACATTTTTGTAAAAAAGTTGCAGAAGTGAGATAATCGATTACATTTGCACGAATTACCAAATCGAGTTAATACGATAAAATATGTACTGGACTTTAGAATTAGCTTCTTATTTGAGTGATGCTCCATGGCCTGCAACCCGTGATGAGTTGATCGATTATGCAATTCGCACTGGTGCACCTCTAGAGGTGGTTGAGAATCTTCAAGCTATTGAAGAAGAAGAGGAAGAAACTTATGAAAGCATCGAGGAGATTTGGCCGGATTATCCGTCCGAAGAAGATTTCCTTTGGAACGAAGAAGAATATTAAGATGAGGCCCTACTAAGGGCCTTTTTTTTGGTGCAAAAAGCACAGAATTCGGTGAGTTTGTTAATAGCGATATCATTATTGCTCTTAACAGCGAAATCCCCGGCTTTTGTGTTGTACTTTTGAGTGAATTTCCAACACACTGAAATGGACAGATTTTCATTTTTAGGTAGCGTACATGCGGAGTTTATCGATGAGCAGTACCAACGTTATCTGAAAGAACCGGACAGCACGGAGCCGAGCTGGAGGGCCTTCTTCCAAGGTTACGACTTTGCCCGTGAAATTTATTCGGAGGACGATTTACAGGGCGCCGGTGTACCTGATGAGGTCATCAAAGAATTTCACGTTCTGAACCTCATTCAAGGGTACCGATCGAGAGGTCACTTGTTCACTAAGACCAATCCGGTACGTGAGCGTCGTGAATACCGTCCTACTCTAGATATCGAAAACTTTGGGTTGTCTAAGGACGATCTTGATACAGAATTTAACGCTGCCACAGAGCTGGGTGCAAGCGGACCACGCACTTTGCGCAAGATTGTGGAGCACCTTGAGGCTATTTATTGCCAAAGTACAGGCGTAGAGTACAACTACATCCGTGATCCACAGCGTAGAACCTGGATCAAACATTGGATCCACGAGAACGACAACCAGCCGGTGTTGTCTATCGATGAGAAAAAGCAAATCCTTCACAAGCTGAATCAAGCTGTGAGTTTTGAGGCTTTCTTGAATACCAAGTTCGTTGGACAGAAGCGCTTCTCGATCGAGGGTGCTGAGTCGTTGATTCCCGGTTTAGATGAAGCCGTAAATCACGGTGCTCGTCACGGCGTTGAAGAGTTTGTTCTTGGGATGGCACACCGCGGTCGTTTGAATGTGTTAACTAATGTTTTTGGAAAGCCGCGCGAGCAGATCTTCTCAGAATTTGAAGGAAAGGCGTTCGACGATATTACCATCGACGGTGATGTAAAATACCACTTGGGGCATACCACTTTCCATACTACCTCTGACGGCAAGCAGGTGAAGATGAATATCGCACCAAACCCGTCGCACCTTGAGGCAGTTGACCCTGTAGTCGAAGGCATTGCTCGAGCGAAGATCAACAACGACTACAACCACGATAATAAAAAAGTACTTCCGATACTTATCCACGGGGATGCAGCCATTGCTGCACAAGGTGTGGTGTATGAAACTGTTCAAATGGAACAGCTTGACGGGTATCAGACGGGAGGAACATTGCATATCGTTATCAACAACCAGGTTGGTTTTACGACGAACTACAAGGACGCACGTTCATCCACCTACTGTACGGATGTTGCTAAGGTGATCCTTGCACCGGTATTGCACGTAAACGGTGATGATCCAGAGGCCTTGGTACACGCCATGCGTTTGGCCATTGAGTACCGCCAGCGTTTTAACAGAGACATCTTCATTGATTTGTTGTGTTACCGTAAGTACGGTCATAACGAAGGGGATGAGCCTCGTTTTACACAGCCAATTCTTTACAAGGCTATCTCAAAACACCCAAATCCGCGTGAGATCTACGCGAAGAAGCTGCTTGCAGAGGGTGTAGCCAATGAGGGTATTGTGAAAGAGATGCAGGCTGAATTTAAGGCCATGCTCGAGGTGGACTTTGATGAGTCCAAGAAAATTGAGCGCAACACAATTGTTCCATTTATGAATGAAGAATGGACCAACTTCCCACCAGCTGAACCCGGTGAGATGTTGCAGCCTGTGGATACGTCATTCGATCTTGGCAAGCTTCGCGATATCGCGAAATACATCACTACGCTTCCAGAAGGCAAGAAATTCTTACGCAAGACGGAGCGTTTGATGAAAGATCGTGCAGACCAAGTAAGTGAAGGGCGCAATAGCCTCGACTGGGGTATGGCCGAACTACTTGCTTACGGATCACTCTTGGCAGAAGACTTCAACATTCGTATTTCTGGAGAAGATGTTGAACGCGGCACATTCTCGCACCGTCATGCCATTTTAAAGGTAGAAGACAGTGAGGAAGAGGTAAGCCTACTGAACGAGTATCCAGGTAAAGAGGGCCGATTTGCCATTTACAATTCGCTTTTGAGTGAATATGCGGTTATGGGCTTCGATTACGGATATGCCATGACCTCGCCACAAACGTTGACGATCTGGGAGGCACAGTTTGGTGATTTTGCCAACGGTGCGCAGATCATGATCGACCAGTTCCTGAGTGCTGCTGAAGACAAGTGGAAGGTTCAGAACGGCTTGGTGTTGTTGTTGCCGCACGGGTACGAAGGTCAGGGTGCAGAGCACAGTTCGGCGCGCCTAGAGCGTTTCTTGCAGCTTTGTGCACAGGAGAACATGACGGTAGCTAACTGTACTACGCCAGCTAACTTGTTCCACTTGCTACGTCGTCAACAAAAGCGTCACTTCCGCCGTCCTTTGGTGGTAATGTCGCCAAAGAGTTTGTTGCGTCATCCACGAGTGAAGAGCACCATGGAAGACCTCGCTGAAGGTAGCTTTCAGCACATCATTCCGGATAATGAAGTTGTAGCAGATAAAGTAACTAAGGTGGTGTTCTGTTCTGGGAAACTATACTATGAACTGCTTGAAGAGCGCGAGGCGCAGAATGCAGATCACGTGGCGTTAATCCGCATTGAGCAGTTGTATCCATTGGACGATCTAGCAATCAAGCAGGAGGTTGCAAAATACCCGAATGCAGAATTACACATTTGGGCTCAGGAAGAACCTGCAAACATGGGCGCATGGACATACATGCTGTGGCAGATGCATCAAAAACTGACGTTGGTAAGTCCAGCGCCAAGTGCATCAACAGCGAGTGGTTCGAGCAAGGTTGCTCACCAACGTCAACGCGAAACAATTGAAAGAGTATTTAGCATCTAAGTTTTAGAGATATGTTAGAAATGAAAGTGCCTTCACCGGGCGAATCGATTACAGAAGTTGAGATTGCAACTTGGTTGGTTAGCGACGGTGATTATGTTGAAAAAGATCAGGCTATCGCCGAGGTAGATTCTGATAAGGCAACTTTAGAGTTACCTGCTGAGGAAGCAGGTGTGATTACCCTAAAAGCCGAAGAGGGTGATGTGGTTGAGGTAGGTCAAGTGGTTTGTATCATCGATACAGCAGCTGCTCGTCCAGAGGGGGCTGCTGCTCCAGCTGCGGCACCTAATCCTGAGCCAGTAGCAGAAAAGGCTGCTTCAGCAGCGCCACAAGCCGATACATATGCGACGGGAACAGCAAGTCCTGCAGCGAAGAAGATGATGGCTGAAACGGGTGCTAAAGTGAGCAGAGGAACTGGTAAAGACGGCCGAATCACCAAGGCGGATGTTATTGATGCGGTTGCTTCAATGGGTTCAGCAGGTAACGGAGAGCGCGGTTCTACGAGCAAGAAGATGAGTAGTCTTCGCCGTAAGCTTGCCAGCCGTTTGGTGACCGTGAAGAACGAGACTGCCATGTTGACGACCTTCAACGAGGTCGACATGAAGCCAATCTTTGATTTGCGCAATAAGTACAAGAACGAATTCGTGGAGAAGCACGGCGTGAAATTGGGCTTTATGAGCTTCTTTACCCTTGCAGCAACGCGTGCACTGCAGATGTACCCAGCGACCAACAGTATGATCGATGGCGACCACATGGTGAGCTTCGATTATGTGGATGTAAGTATTGCGGTAAGTGGACCTAAAGGATTGATGGTGCCAGTATTGCGCAATGCGGAAACTATGGATTTTGCCGGCGTTGAAAAAGAGATTGGTCGATTAGCGACGAAGGTGCGTGACGGCAAGATCACTCTTGATGAGATGACGGGTGGGACATTTACCATCACCAACGGTGGGGTCTTTGGATCGATGTTATCAACGCCTATTATCAACCCGCCTCAGAGTGCGATACTCGGAATGCATAACATCATTCAACGTCCAGTCGCAGTGGATGGTGAAGTAGTCATTCGTCCTATGATGTATGTGGCACTGAGCTACGACCACCGTGTGATTGACGGTCGTGAAAGTGTAGGTACATTGGTGGCCATTAAAGAGGCGCTAGAGAACCCTGAAGAAATCTTGATGGGCGGTGATGCTCGCAAGGCTTTGGGCCTATAATTGGACACGAATAACGTATATTTGAGAGCTCTGCCTGAGTAGGCAGGGCTCTTTTTTATTGAACTAACCCAAACAATCAAGCATGAAAAGATTTATTGCTGGCTTTTTGACGCTATCGTTGGTGTTGAGCACGACTGTTTCTTCGGCGCACGAAGGAATGTGGTTGCCAATGCT
>CBFHHP010000031.1:0-1526 GCA_965655745.1 uncultured Schleiferiaceae bacterium | reverse complement strand
TTGCTGGCTTTTTGACGCTATCGTTGGTGTTGAGCACGACTGTTTCTTCGGCGCACGAAGGAATGTGGTTGCCAATGCTCATCAAGCGTTTGAACATAGCCGACATGCAGGCCAATGGTCTAAACCTAACCGCAGAAGAATTGTACGATATCAACAATGCATCTATCAAAGATGCGATTGTTTCTTTGGGCGGATTCTGTACTGGCGAGATCATCTCAGACCAGGGATTGATGCTCACTAACCACCACTGTGGTTACGACGCCATCCGTTCACATTCTACAGTAGAAAACGATTACCTAACAGACGGCTTCTGGGCGATGACTCGAGATGAGGAGCGTACCAACCCGGGGCTTACTGCAGCTATCCTTGTACGCATGGAAGACGTTACCGATAAAGTATTGGCGGAATTGACCGACGATATGACCGAAGCAGAGCGCGCAGCGAAAGCGAAGGAAATTGGTGATGCACTTGCTAAAGAAGCAACTGAGGGCACGAAGCACAATGCATACGTTCGTAGCTTCTTCCACAACAATGAGTATTACTTGTTCGTATTCAATACCTACAAGGACGTTCGCTTGGTAGGTGCTCCTCCAAGTAGCGTAGGTAAGTACGGTGGCGATACCGATAACTGGATGTGGCCACGTCACACTGGTGATTTCTCTATGTTCCGCATCTATGCAGATGCTGAAGGAAACCCTGCTGATGTTAGCGCTGATAACGTTCCTTTGACACCGAAGCACCACCTGCCGGTTAGCTTGAACGGTGTTCAAGAAGGCGACTTCTCTATGGTATTTGGATTCCCAGGTTCTACAGACCGCTTCTTGACTTCAACAGGTATCGAGCAAGCGATCAACCTATACAACCCAACAGTGGTTGAGATTCGTGCACAAAAATTGGCCATCATGAAAGAGGCAATGGATGCGGATGATGCAGTTCGTATCGCACTAGCATCAAACTATGCATCTACCGCTAACTACTGGAAGTACTTCATCGGTCAGACGGAGCAGTTGAAGAAAAACCGAGTGAAAGCGAAGAAAGAGGCTATCGAAGCGACATACCTTGCTTGGGCAAATGCCGATGAAAGTCGTGCGGAATATGCCGGAGCTTTGGATCTGTTGGATGAAGCGTATGCTGCAACGGATGCTACTGTGAAAGGTCAAGTGTACCTCATGGAAGGCGGTATTCGTGGCGCATCTTTGCCATTATATGCATTCCGACTAAACAGAATGCTTGGCGCATTGGAGAGCTCAGAAGAGTTAGACGTGGACAAGCAAAATGTTCTAGAATATGCAACGGACCACTTCAGCGAGTACCAAGCAGATGTTGATCGTAAGTTGGCTCAGGCGCTTTGGGGCATGTGGATGGAAAACGTTCCTGCAGACCAGCAGCCAAGTATTTTTGCAGAGGTTCGCGACAGCATGGGTGGCGATCTAAGCGTCCTTGTAAATGACGTTTATGACAACAGTATTTATGCGTCTAAAGAAGCACTTGAAGCGTGGTTAGAAACTATGGACTTTGACGCCCTA
>CBFHHP010000030.1:0-25377 GCA_965655745.1 uncultured Schleiferiaceae bacterium | reverse complement strand
TGTATTGGTTCAAATCTCCAACCCTTAAACTATCCAAGATCACATATTGAGAGGAATCTGCATAAAACCTTAAATCACGGATGTATGAAAACTTGGTTCTAAGAAACTCATTGGACTTGTATGCACGCAGATTTAAAGGTGCTCGAATAGTGGCAATGCGGTCAAAATACATACTACCGTGTACATTTAACTCTATCCCAGAATTATTGATGGTAATGTTTGGAGCATTCGAGGTTATAATAAGGTCTCCACAATATGCATTACTAGCTAGTGATACGCTCATTGTAGAATTTGAAGAACTATTATCGTCAAATACAACGCTATCTACAGGTGTAGGTAAACATTCTCCAGGAGTCCCACCTGAGGACAAAGACCAATGGGTTGAGTCAGACCATTCTCCGCTGTCTCCAACCCAGTAAAGCGTTCTACTTGCTGAATTAGAAAATGTAATACCAGAATTTGAAGCATTGTCAAAGCTATTTGAGGCTACAATGGATCCGTTGGAGACATTTACATTCTTGAATATGGAATACGAGATATTGTGATTTGAATTTCCAGCGTCCCAATTGGCACCGTTCGAATAGCCCTCAAAATCTACATACTCCCAGCAATTTCCGTCCGCACTTATGGTGTTGAATTCTAATACTTTACACATAAATTTATTGCCGGCATCAAAATAAACACTGTCAGTAACCAATTCACAGTTAAGGTTTGCCTTGGAATAAAATTGAGCGACATTAAAGTTATTTATGCCACCGGCGCCAAGAACATATGAACTCGAATCTACATATAAGGTATCCCATTGAATATTGGCGATGCTTCGTAAAGCTCTGTACCACCAATTACTATATGGAGGCCTTCTGTTCGGATCCGTCTTGATCCAAATCTTACTTCCTATAGTTGTGGCCGTCGCTTGACTGTTGGATACTATAAAACTCGGTGTTTTAATAATTGAAGAATCGGCGCGGTATACAGGTTCATAAGAAGCGAAGCTCAAAATTCTATCGTCAGAACGTACATCTTCAAACTCATGAATACAATCTATTGTGCGTCCACGAAAATCTAAGGTTCCATCGATATGATGTATTCTTGTTGCAGTCAAATCATCTGCGACTGTCCAATAGCCGTCTCCCATAAAGGAGACAATTCCTAAGGTGTTCCCAGATGTCTTCAAATAATAGGTACTGTCCGAACCTGTAAATCGAATTGGTCGCGATGTTCCTAACTGAACGTTAGAATCTAAATCTAAGGTACCGTCTAAGATTAACGGACGATTTGCACCAATGAAATTAACCGAGTGGTTTAAGGCTATGTAAGCAGATGAAATATTGATATCGTTATCGGGCATTGTAATAGTTAAAGCACTAGTTGCACTCAAATTTGAAACAACTATAGTATCTCTTGCACCCGGGATACATCCTGCAGCATTACCTCCATCTGTCAAGGACCAATGGTTAGGATCATCCCAGTTTCCGCTACCTTGTATCCAATAGTATTTCTGACCTGAGGACTGGGCTATTCCGGAAATTCCCGTAGAGGAATTATTTACATCTTCATAATTTGCAATGTACCAAGGTGTTCCTGCTACTTCAATATCACGTAGCCTAATAAACGATGCCGTATCTATGGTTGATGAATGATTGATCACAGCTTTTGAACCAAGTCCTAAAGCCTGAATTTCGACCATTTTCGCACAAGTCCCATTGGCATCAATATACTTGAAGGTCAAATCGGAATTGGTTTCAACGCGCATAGTCGAAGACGAGTCCAACACCAAGGTGTCGGCCGTTAAAGTCCCTTGAATTTCAGCATCTTTAAGGAAATGCAATCTGCTTATCAAACAACTATCTCTACCGTAAAAATGATTGCCATTAGCGATATTCCCGGTACTTTGAAGAACAGTGACACTACGATACTTGTGCCAGCTCATCGACATATCCTTAAAAAACGGAATATTATAATTTGGATGTGTTAAGGGCATACCAAATATGACTAAATCAGTCATGTGACAGTCTAAGGTGGTATTTTCATCAATAAAGTACTTATTCTTGATGCGCACTTGCGAACTATCCATTTTCAATGAAGAGTAATTCAATACTTCTAGTTCATCACAATGGAATAAGTTGCCTTGCAAATCAAGAGTGCCGTTTTCTGCAAAAAAATCTCCAACCCTCAAACTATCTTCTACAAGCCAGGTAGTTCCTAACGAGTTCAAGTAAAGATTGGGCAATGCTAAACCACTGGTCTGAATAATTCTAGTTCCAGATCCTTCTAACATTATTTTCCCATTACCCGACCAACTAATAGTATCGCTAATGAGAACATCTCCAAAAATTCGCAATACATCAGTATTGCCGTAAAACTGAATACTAACATTTGATGGTAGATCGCGAATGATAAGGTTTTTACAAAAAGCTATATTCAGATTAATGCTAATTGTACCTCCAGTACTGGGAAAGCTCAAGGAGTCCAGAATAATGTTATCATTACTTGTTGGCGTTACAGTGTGAAGTTGCATAGGTGTGTTTCCACTAACTGCAGACCAATGGTTGATGTCGGACCAATTACCACTTCCACCAACCCAATAATAATCGAGTGAATAAAGAGGACTTTGTCCCAATATAACGAAGACGAAAACAAAGATTATTCTTTTCATAGTTTGGTATAATTAAGTGTCATTTTTACTGAAATAAGGTCACTTATATGGTTTGTAACCAAGAGAATAACACGGATTATACTTCAAGTTAAATAAATTACCTTGTTTTTTGTCCCAACGGATCATTGAACTTATCGTAGCAACGAAGAACTTATCCTAAAAAGCCGGCAGACAAGAAATTATATGAACTTTTTTTCAAAAAAGCCGCCCACTTGGGGCGGCTTTTAGTTTTCATCTGTTTCTGGTGGCAGCTTATTCGTTGCCTGCAGCTCTTGCTTCGCGCATAGGATTGCTGCGACCATTGCGTTGCCATCTGCTTGTTGCGCCGCGTGAATACACGTCGAATTTGCTTGGCTCTGCCATTGCTGGCCAATAGTTATCGCTACGATCTGTATCCGCCATTTCCAGGAACGGATCTAATGTAATCTGTACCACAGGCTGTGGGAAGTTGAACCACTTCGTGAAGCTCTCTTCATTCTTCAACCACACCTCAGCAGCTATTCTTCTTACTTCTTCTGTGCCGTCTTCCAATGTGAAGCGCAATACCAATGGCATCACCAAGCCTCCTTGGTTCTCAAATGAAACACCATAGAAGTGATAACCTGCATCGAGCATTGCTGCCTCTTCCTCGCTCAAACCATCGCGGTAGCGCTGGTATTCTTCGCGGTCACTCTCCTTAACCTCAAAACGGTTGTAACGGTTGTAGAAATCACGCGCCGCCTCGTTTTCATCCACTACTGTGCGAATGACTGAATTACGCGCTTTACCAATATGCGCATCGGCCTTGCGTGCTTTCTCCTCAAGAATTGGGTTTTCAACATCAGGGTTTTTCGAACTCATCTGGTACCACTTCACATCAGTAATAGCGATATCAACATTATCAGTCGTGTAAAACCAACCTCTCCAGAACCAATCTAAATCTACCCCTGAAGCGTCCTCCATTGTACGGAAGAAATCTGCAGGCGATGGGTGCTTGAATGCCCAACGACGACTATACTCTTTAAATGCATAATCGAACAACTCACGTCCCATAACTGTCTCGCGTAGGATGTTTAAGGCCGTTGCTGGCTTGCCGTAGGCATTATTTCCGAACTGCAAGATGCTCTCAGAATTAGTCATAATCGGAACCATATCCTCCTTAGGACCGCTCATGTAAGGCACAATCTTGTGCGCAGGACCACGACGAGATGGGTACTCATGATCCCACTCTTGCTCCGTCAAGTACTGTACAAATGTGTTCAGGCCTTCGTCCATCCACGTCCACTGGCGCTCGTCAGAGTTAATAATCATTGGGAAGAAGTTGTGACCGACCTCGTGGATAATCACACCAATCATTCCGTATTTCGTGCTCTCGCTGTATGTACCGTCTGCTTCTGGACGACCGCCGTTGAAACATATCTGCGGGTACTCCATACCGATCCATTTGGTATGCACAGAAATGGCTTTGTGGTACGGGTAATCTACCGTGAACTTGCTGTACACCTTCAAAGTATGTGCAACCACGCGTGTAGAGTACTGCTCCCACAATGGATTCCCTTCCTTAGGGTAGTAGCTCATCGCCATGGTGGTTTTACCATTAATATCTACTGCTTGTGCATCCCAGATGAACTTACGCGAAGTTGCGAAAGCGAAATCACGGACATTCTCAGCTTCGAATACCCAAGTCTTGCTCTTTTTGCTTTTGTCTTTTTCAGCCTGCTCAGCTTCTTCTTGGGTTACAATGATTACTGGATCATCATAGCTCTTACGCGCCTTGGCCAAACGGGCACGCTGCTTCGACGACAATATCTTGCTCTCGTTGGTCAACTTACCCGTCGAAGCCACCACGTGATCTGAAGGAACGGTAATGCTCACCTTGTAATCCCCAAACGGAAGGGTAAACTCACCCGAGCCTAAGAACTGCTTGTTCTGCCATCCTTCGACATCATTGTACACCGCCATTCTTGGAAAGAACTGTGCGATAGTGTAGAGGTAATTGTCGTCTTCTTCAAAGTACTCAAACCCAGAACGACCACCGATGTCCATACGGTCATTGATGTTGAACCACCATTTGATGTTGAATGAGAACTTCTGCCCTTTGCGTAATGGCGTTGGCAGATCGATACGCATCATCGTGTTGTTGATAGTGTATCGCAAGTTCTTGCCTAAAGTGGTCTGTACGTAATCGATTTTAAAGCCTCCATCAAAATCATAGAACTGGTTGTTCTTTAGTTGATTAAATGCTGTCTGCGCCGTATTACCGCGCTCAGAAAAAATTCCTCCACGCTTAATTTCCTGCGTGGTACTGTTTTTTGCACGCATATTTTGGTCCAATTGCACCCACAAATAGCGCAGCTCGTCTGGGCTATTGTTCGTGTAGGTAATGGTCTCTTTCCCGTAGATGCGTTGCGTTTTATCGTCAAGGGTAATGCTCATGTTGTAATCAGCCTGCTGCTGGTAGTACTCATGACCCGGTGCCCCTGAAGCCGTGCGGTAGACGTTTGGCGTAGGCAACTCTTGACCTAATTGACGGAATTTAGACGTATTGACGTTCTGTGCATTCAACGTAAAAGCGGCCCCTAAGGCCAACCATAACAATCTATTTCTCATGTATTTGAATTAAAAGAGTTCGTTAGGAATTCGTTCCAAAATCATTTGCGCACTTAAGGTGAGTACTAAGCCCGTTACCAGGATTCGAATCGTCTTAACAGACGCGCCAATTTTTTGGAAAATCGAATATACAAAAAGCAATACCACAACAAGGAGGATTTGTCCTAGTTCAATACCGACATTAAATGGCAACCACGCCCACCAAAAAACATCGTCTTGCGCGATGAACGAATAATACGAGCCGAAGCCCATCCCATGCACTGCGCCGAAGGTGAGCGAAAGGTAGCGGCCAGAATTGGACACTGAAAAATTTCGAACTAAATGAAAAACGCCCGTTAAGAATATGGTCACTGCAATACCCAGCTCTACCCATATGCTGTCCATGGAAATCAATTCTGTGGCAGTCAAAGCAAGGGTCAAACTGTGCCCTACTGTAAAGGCCGTTACCCACCAAAGGGTCTGTTTCCAATCACGGAAGGTTAAAGGCAAGGTAAGTGCGAGCAAAAACAACATGTGGTCGTACCCTTCTATATCGAGGATGTGCCTGAGGCCAAGCTCTATGTAAAACATCTAAAATGAATAATTGAATTCGTACTCATTGCCCTCGCGGCAACTACTGGTATACTTCTGACCGTCGTAATGTAAGATCACAATGTTCTCTTGCGTAGGATAGATGTCCGCCAGCAAGGTTTGGTTTACCGTCCACCCAAATGCATAATCTTCCGGGGCCAATTCCATAGGTCCCTCAAACAGCAAATACACCTCATCAGGTCCTCGAACCGTGCCCGAGTAGCCAAACTTTAATGGCTGCTCACCCACTTGAACGTTTAGATGCTTCCGTAAATACACCGCATGCAAGCTGTCTTGCGCCGCTGAATCTAATTGTACATAGCGCTGCACTTTATTGGCGAGCAGGGCATTCATGGCACGCTCCCAATCGTCCGGGAAACACTTCACAACACCATTAATCTGACCTTTTTCCGCATCAACGTAAATATCGGTGACGCTTACATAGAACTCATGCTTTACCTTCGTGGAGAAGCCACAGATTCCAAAGCACACCAATATGAGTAGAAGCACTGATTTTTTCATGTCCGTGAAATTAAGCCAATTTTCGCTTTTCACCCTGCTCCTCGGCGCCTTGTTGACCAGTTTTAACACATCCGCTCAAGCAGTGAAAATTCATGAAGGCCCGTCCTTTCGAAGCGGTATCTGTGAGCCCAGCATCAGCGTGGACCCTACCAACCCCATGAATGTTTATGCTGCGAGCATTCTGGACAACTTTTACCAAAGTACCGACGGCGGGATCACTTGGATCCAAGAAAAAATATCGAGCCCTTACGGCGTGTGGGGCGACCCTTGTATCATCACCGACGGGAACGGCCGCGTTTATTATTTCCATCTTAGTGACCCCGAGGGTACCAATTGGAGCAGCGATCAGATCCTCGACCGCATGGTCTGTCAAACAAAAGATGGACCAGGGGGCTCGTTTACCGACGGCTCTTTTACCGCCGTTGATGGAAAAAAACACGATAAAGAATGGGCTGCCATTCATCCAACCAAGGGCACTATTGCATTGAGCTGGACCCAATTCGACGCCTACGGCACCTCGGATGAAAACTGCAAAAGCACCATCCTTTTCAGCGAAAGTAATGACGGAGGAAAGAGTTGGTCCGAACCTGTGGTCATCACCGAACAACAGGGCGACTGTATAGACGACGACGGCACCAGTGAAGGTGCTGTTCCCGCATATGGCATCAAAAATGCTCGCTATGTAGGCTGGGCATTGAATGGAGGCATCTACTTTAACCGAAGTTTGGACGGGCAGCATTGGGAGGAAATACGAGTGGCGGATCAAAAAGACGGTTGGACACAGAGCTATCCAGGCTTTAATCGTGCCAATGGCATGCCTGTAACTGTGGTTGACCATTGTGAAAGCAGCGAGTATTATGGCCGAATATATGTTTGCTGGGGCGACAAAGACTCCCTCTATGGAGGTGAAATATGGATCAGTTCCTCGGACGATGCAGGGGGTACATGGAGCCGTCCTGCTCGAGTAAGCCCATATGGAGGATCTTCGGATCAATTCCTTCCGTGGGTCACCGTAGACCCATCCTCAGGGTACCTATATGCAGTATACTACGACCGCAGAGATACAGAGAAAGACAACGAAACGAACACCTACCTCAGCAAGAGTGTGGATGGCGGTCAGACCTGGACCGAATGGCAGATCAATGATGAACCCTTCTTCCCGGAGAGCACCGTATTCATGGGCGATTACAACCACATCAGCGCTCAAAACGGGGTTGTTCGTCCAATTTGGACCGAAATGAAAGGACTTAAAAAATCGGTCTGGACCTACATTTACAATGAAACAAAATAATTCATGAAGCTACTTATAGTCAGTACAAGTACCGTTTACGGAAAGCCCTATTTAAGCTACCTCCAAGAGGAGTGTAAAGATTTCTTCCCTAAGGCAGCTAACATCCTTTTCATACCCTATGCACGACCTGGCGGCATCTCACACGACCAATACACGACCAAAGCAAAGGAAGTCCTCGAGAGCTGGGGCTTTAGCGTCAAAGGAGCTCATGAATTTGCTTCGGCGGAAGAAGGCTGCAACTGGGCCGATGGATTCTTCACTGGCGGGGGAAACACGTTCGTTCTAGCCAATGACCTTCGCGAAAGTGGCTATTTTGAAGCCATAGATGAAGCCGTACGAAGTGGCAAACCCTACATGGGCACTTCCGCCGGCTGCAACATGACGGGACAAAGTATCTCTACCACCAACGACATGCCCATCATCTATCCACCTTCATTCAAGGCATTCGGCTGGGTGCCATTCAATATCAACCCGCACTACCTCGATCCCATTGCAGGGTCAAAACACATGGGTGAAACCCGAGAAACGAGAATAGGTGAATTCCATAAATTCAATGATGTACCCGTTATTGGATTGCGCGAAGGTTCATGGATTCGCGTCGAAAACGGAACTTACACCCTAAAAGGAGGGCAAACCGCTCGTGTTTTTTATCCAGGTATGCCAGCCGTAGAGCAAAAAGAACTTTTGTTGGAAACATAATAGGTAAAACTCAAAAAAGATAGGTCTTGTAAAGTATTTTGGTACAAATCAATAATCTCATGAAAAAGTTAGTTGCAGCATTTCTTATCGTAGTGAGTTACCCACTTACTGCTCAAATTTCTTGGTCACCATATGCTCTCGTTGAAGAAAGTGTTCATCTAGGTGATGTGCGACCTTCATACAATTATGCCAATTTGAATGTATCGGCTGCCAATGCTGGTATTCGAGTGGGCGCCTTCATTTCTTCACCTACTGCATTATCGGGTGAAATGACTTTAGGCGTTGTTGGCCTTGGTAGCCCAGGAACTTTTACAACCAATATGATTCCAGTAGAAGTGGTTGGCCACCTCAATACCCTTCAACTATCGAAAACTGATATTCGATTAAATTTAGACTTTGGTGCAGGAATTGCTCTGGCAGAAAACAACAGCACATATTACAATCTGAATAGAAATGCCGTATTAGGATTATCCCTAGAATTTCCTAGAATAAGTAAATTTGAAAGTCTCATTCTCGGAGTTAGATATGTCTCAAATGGTGTTGATTTTTTAGATAAATCGATAGCAGGTTCAGACAATGACGCAACACTCAGATTCTATACAGCTGTAAGGTTTGATGGCAGATTAAAAGCAGATACCAAGAATATAGATGATATCAATAAGCTTTTATTGGAAAACATTCAATTCCAGAAGACTTTGAAAGAGAAAGAAATAGAGAATGCACTTTTACAAGATGTGATCAAAGCTTATTCAAAATCAGATCAGGATGAGACGAAAATTGAAAATGATTCTATTGAGGCCGAAAATGATCAAATTCCTGAAGAAGAGACCACAGAACTTCCTGCTAAAAAGAATGCTACAACGTACGCCATTATAATTGCAAGTTTTGGTAATCTCGAAAGTGCCAATAAATTCGTTAGTGAATATCAAGAGGACTGCGAAATTCTTTTTGATGAGCAAAGTGGCAATTACAGAATTGCCTACAAAGTTGTGGATTCCATTGATGAAGCCACAGAAGTTTCTAGGACACTTCGAGACAACAATGAAGACAACTGGATCTTAAGATTGTAAAAAAAGACCCGCCTTGAGCGGGTCTTTTTTCGCCCCAATATTCCCTAAATTTGTGGCCGCAACGAACACTATGAAAAAGACAGCATTAATTGTACTCGACGGTTGGGGCAGAGCAGATAATCCCGATGTCAGTGCCATCGATAAAGCCAACACACCTTTTGTTGATTCCCTCTATAAACACTACCCGCAAACTTGGGTAAAAACTTCAGGGCTAGACGTAGGTCTACCTGAGGGCCAAATGGGTAACTCAGAAGTAGGACACATGAATCTTGGTGCTGGCCGTGTAGTCTACCAAGATTTGGTAAAAATCAATCTTGCGGCAGAAAATGGCGACTTTGCTACTGACCCTACTCTACTTTCAGCTTTAGCACACGCGAAAGCCAACAATAGTAAGATACACATTGCTGGACTTCTTTCTGACGGCGGTGTGCATGCGCATATTAATCACGCAAAGGCCTTATGTACTTGGCTTCACGCTGAAGCATTTGAGGATGTGTTCGTTCATGTTTTCACGGACGGTAGAGATACTGACCCACAAGGTGGTGCCGATTATGTCTCCGATTTAGAAGCACATATGTCAGAAACCACTGGGCGTGTTGCTTCATTAATTGGCCGCTACTTCAGTATGGACCGCGATAAGCGATGGGAACGTGTCGCCAAGGCCTATCACTTGATTCTAAATGGTCAAGGTGAAAAAGCTACCGATGCTGTTACTGCTATTAAGCAGAGCTATGAAGCAGGAGTTACAGACGAATTCTTAGAGCCTGTAGTCATTACTGATGAAGACGGCACCCCATTAGCAACTCTCGAGGAAAATGATGTGGTAATCATGTTCAACTTTAGAACGGATCGAGGAAGAGAAATCACCGAGGTCTTAACCCAAAGTGACTTCCCAGAAGAGAACATGCATGCTTTAAACCTTCACTTTGTGACCATGACTAGCTACGACGACACGTTCAAAAATATTGAAGTAGTGTTCCGTAAGGACAACTTGGTCAATACAATGGGTGAAGTACTTGAAAGTGCTGGACGTACCCAGATTAGAATAGCTGAAACAGAGAAGTACCCTCATGTCACCTTCTTCTTTTCCGGCGGTCGTGAGGAGCCTTTTAATGGTGAAGAGCGTTTACTATGTCCTTCTCCAAAGGTGGCTACTTATGACTTGCAGCCCGAGATGAGTGCTGGCGATATTAGAGATGCTATTGTTCCCAAATTAAAAGAAGGCGCAACCGACTTTGTGTGTCTGAACTTTGCCAATCCTGATATGGTTGGTCATACAGGGGTAATGGAAGCCGCAATCAAAGCTTGTGAAACTGTTGACTCGTGTTTGCAATCAGTTGTTGAGGCTGGTTTGGAATCGGATTACCAATTCATCGTTCTTGCCGATCACGGTAATGCAGATTGTATGGTAAATGAGGACGGTTCACCGAACACTGCACATACCACCACTGTTGTACCTTGCTGGCTTGTTGGTTCTTCGGCCCAAGAATATGGCCTAAAAGAAGGAAAACTAGGAGATATAGCTCCTACCCTTTTGGCTCTAATGGGTGTAGATCAGCCGGCGGAAATGACAGGAGATAATTTATTGGTCGCCAAATAATGATCAAATACAAGACTAGAGAAGAAATTGAACTGATGCGTGAAAGCGCACAGCTGGTCAGCAAGACCTTAGGTATGCTAGCGCCAAAAATTGTTCCTGGTGCCATCCCTTTGGAGCTGGATAAAATGGCTGAAGAATTTATTCGCGACCATGGTGGTGAACCCGGATTCCTTGGCATGTATGGGTTTCCAAACAGCCTGTGTATGTCTCCAAACGCCCAAGTCGTTCATGGCATACCAAGCAAAGACCCACTAAAGGAAGGTGATATCCTGAGTGTAGACTGTGGCGTTTACATGAATGAATTCTATGGTGACCATGCATACACTTTCGCCGTAGGTGAAGTTGATGCTAATACCAAACGTCTTCTGGCGGATACCAAAGAAAGTCTTTACGTGGGCATTCGGGAGGTCGTTGTAGGCAATAGAATAGGCGATATTGGCGCGGCGATACAAGAATTTACCGAGGCACGCGGGTACGGCATTGTTAGAGAGCTTGTAGGACACGGTCTCGGTCGTAAAATGCACGAAGAGCCACAAGTTCCAAACTACGGGCGTCGCGGACGCGGTAAAAAGATTCAAGAAGGTCTAGTGATCGCCATTGAACCTATGACAAATCTAGGAACGCATAGAATTAAGCAACTCAAAGACGGCTGGACCATTCTCACTGCCGATGGTAAAAACAGTGCGCATTTCGAGCACGATGTAGCGGTAGTTGAAGGTAAGCCTGAAATCCTAAGTACTTTCGGGTACATTTACGACGCGCTCGGTATAGAGCCCGAAGAATACGAAAAGGTATGATCTCAAAAATGATGAAATGGGCACTCGCTAAAGTGCCGCGCCCTCTGCTAATTAGATTGAGCTACATTGTGCAATGGCTAAGTCCTGTATTATTCAGAGGCTCGAATTTTATCGATCCAATCGACGGTAGAGGCTATTCACGTTTTTTCCCTTACGGCTATGGCGAGAATCAGCGTCCTAACGCTCTTTGCCCAGGAACGAACAGTCTTGAAAGACATCGACTTCTTTGGCTTTATCTGAAAGACTACACAGATTTCCTTACCAAGCCACAAAAACTCCTGCACATAGCCCCAGAACAGTGTTTTTACAGTCGATTCCGCAAAATGAATCACTTGGATTACACCACGGCTGATCTCTTCTCACCACTGGCAGATATGCGTTTTGATGTGCAATACATTCCTATCGAGGACAACACGTACGACACCATCTTTTGCAATCACGTTCTCGAGCACGTAGATGACGATAAGCAAGCCATACGCGAACTTCGACGCATTCTAAAACCGGGTGGTTTAGCCATCATGCAGGTTCCATTGGATCCTGATTATAAAGTTACAGATGAGGATCCATCCATTAAAGATCCTGTAGAACGTGAGCGTCGCTTCCGCCAGTACGATCATGTTCGTCTTTACGGTCAAGATTACCCTGAGCGCCTCAAAGAATGTGGCTTTACTGTAAGCACCTTCGATGCAGCCAAAGAACTTCCTGAGGGCTATTTTGAGAAATACGCGCTGCCGAAACGAGAGATGTTATACGTCTGTACGAAATAGGCCAACAAGATTCACCATTAGAAAACAAAAAGCCCGCTCTTCGAGCGGGCTTTTTTGAGTCTAAATATTTTGCGCTACGGGCGGCTTAAATTGCTTGGGTCTATTTCAACCACCCTGAAATCATTGCGTCCATCTTTTCCTCTTCTTCTTGAGCCAATAAAGGATCAACAAGGATACGACCGCTGTGCTCATCAATCATGATTTTCTTACGCTGTGCAAGTTCCATTTGACGTTGCGGTGGAATTACGAAGAAAGAACCAGCAGAAGCACCACGCTCTACTGAAACGACAGCAAGCTTGTTCTTAGTGGCCGAACGAATACGATCGTACGCATCAACTAGGCGCGCCTCAATCATTCCCTTGTACTCTTCGCTCTTCGCAAGAAGCATTTCTTCTTCTTTCTGCGTCTCAGCCATGATATTATCTAACTCACTCACTTTATGCGTCAAGTGAGTTTTACGATCATTCAACTTTTCTACGCTCGCCTCATTTGCCTCTTTCTTTGCCTCGATGCGTGCTGAGAACTCGCGAATACGCTTTTCAGCCAATTGAATTTCCAATTCTTGGTATTCAATTTCCTTCGCAATTGCTTCGAACTCTCTGTTATTTCTTACTTGCTCTTGATCTTTTGAGTACTTCGCCATTTTCTCTTGGCTTTCCTTAATCAAAAGTTGTTTTTCCTTGATATCTGCTTCTAGGTCAGCAACCTCATTGTTCACCTTTTCCATACGAGTCTCCATACCGGCTACTTCGTTTTCTAGATCTTCAACCTCCAATGGAAGCTCTCCGCGCATTGCACGGATTTCGTCTACACGACGATCAATGATTTGCAGATCGTAAAGCGCTCTTAATTTATCTTCTACGCTTAGCTCTTTTGCCTTCTTAGCCATACTAATAGTACTGAATAGGGTTTGTGTTGACCTCAGTTTTGAGAACGGCAAATTTAGGGAATTTTTCCGAGAGTGTATCAGCTATGAGGTCGATTGTAAACTGCTCACTCTCAAAATGTCCCACATCAAAAATTGACAGACTGCCATCCGCATCGAAAAATTGGTGGTATTTGTAATCCGCGGTGATAAAGATATCTGCTCCGCTGCCCTTTGCTGCTCCTAATAAGAAGCTGCCTGAACCGCCACATACAGCAACTCGTTTGACCGTTTCCTTTACTGCAGGTGTATATTTAAGTGTAGTGCCAAAAGTCTTTTTGACCATGGCTAAAAATGCATCAAATTTCATTTCCTTGGCCAATTCACCCACAGCACCTGCACCGTATTGGGTAGCCACATTTTCTACCGCCAACCACTCATAGGCCATTTCCTCGTAAGGGTGCGCCGTTCGAGCCGCCTTCTCAACCGCCCTTTGGGCGAATGCAGGCACGATAAACTCGAGCTTGGCCTCTTCCACAAACTCGCGCTCACCTACTTTTCCTATGACAGGAGTGGTACCTTCAGTGCCTTTGAAAGAACCTACACCTTCAGTCTTGAAGCTGCACTCTTCATAAGCACTAACCTTACCCCCTCCGGCATTAAATACAGCCATTTCAAGCGAAGGGACATGCGCAACTGGAACATAGACCTGGAATTTCTTCAAGGAATCCTTCATTGGACTTAGAATGGCAGGATTCTCAATGCCCAGAAGCTCCATAATCTTCGCATTTACCCCCCAAAGTACGTTATCGAGGTTGGTATGAATGGCATAGATAGCCACATCGTGCTTGATAGCCTTCATGACGACACGCTCGATATAACTTGAGCCATTGAATCTCTTTAATCCTCCAAATACTATGGGATGGTGCGCAACAATGAGGTGGATATTCTTGGTAATGGCTTCATCCACCACAGATTCCAAACAATCCAAAGCAACCAAAACACCGTCGGTTTCCCAGTCTTTGGAACCAACAATAAGTCCGCTATTATCGTATGATTCTTGAAGTGCTGGCGGCGCCCACAGCTCCAATTCTTGAATAATTTCTCCAATTCTCATAGAGCCCCAAGTTAGGATTTTATCCATTAAAAAACCCCTCGGACCTGCGGCCCGAGGGGTTCATGAATTATCTCGAAAAAATCGGCTTATTTACCGCCTTTCTCCATTTGCTCTTTTAGAGCCGCCAAAGCATCTAGATCACCCATTGTTGAGCGCTCAACGCTTTGGTTTGGTACAGCAATGTTTCCGCCTTTGTTACCACCACGGCCAGTGTTCTTCTTCATCTCAACCTCTTTGTAAGTACCTACGTGAGATACTACGATACGACGGTTGTCTTTGTTGAATTCGATCACTACGAACTCCGCAGTTTCGCCTTTTTCTAGTTTAGCACCATCTTCTTTAGTGATGTGACGTGCAGGACAGTAAGCCTCAACACCTTCGTGCTCAGCAAAGCTTACATCACCACCCTTATCACCTGAGTTGATCATAGTACCTGTTACCTTGTTACCTACTTTGAATGTTTCAGCATAAGCATCCCAAGGGTTATCAGTTACTTGCTTGTGACCCAAGCTCAAACGACGGTTTTCAGCGTCGATATCCATAACTACAACTTCTAGTTTGGCACCAATAGAAGTAAATTCAGACGGGTGTTTCACTTTCTTCGTCCAGCTTAAATCAGAAATGTGGATCAATCCATCAATTCCTTCTTCAAGCTCTAGGAAGATACCGAAGTTCGTGAAGTTACGAACGGTACCAGCATGCGTTGAACCTTGCGGGTATTTTGTAGTAATGTCCGTCCAAGGATCCGTAGTCATTTGTTTGATACCAAGGCTCATCTTACGCTCTTCGCGATCTAGAGTCAATACCTCAGCTTCTACTGAATCACCAACTTTCATGAAGTCACCCGCGCTGCGCAAGTGAGCAGACCAGCTCATTTCGCTTACGTGGATTAAACCTTCAACACCTGGCAATACTTCTACGAACGCACCGTAATCAGCAAGTACTACTACTTTACCTGTTACTTTATCGCCAACGCTCAAGTTCTCATCAAGAGCATCCCATGGGTGCTTCTCAAGTTGCTTAAGACCTAATTGGATACGTGTCTTGCCTTCATCGAAGTCTAGAATTACAACGTTGATCTTCTGATCCAACTCTACTACCTCTGACGGGTGGTTGATACGGCTCCAGCTCAAATCTGTAATGTGAACTAGACCATCTACGCCACCGAGGTCGATGAATACACCGTAAGACGTGATGTTTTTAACCACACCTTCCAATACTTGACCTTTCTCGAGTTTCGAGATGATTTCTTTTTTCTGTTCTTCAAGATCAGCTTCGATAAGCGCCTTGTGAGAAACAACAACGTTTTTGAATTCGTGGTTGATTTTAACCACTTTGAACTCCATTGTTTTATCTACGTACTGGTCGTAATCGCGGATTGGCTTAACGTCAATTTGTGATCCTGGCAAGAACGCCTCTAGACCGAATACGTCTACGATCATACCACCCTTAGTACGAGCTTTAACGTAACCCTTAACGATTTCATCGTTGTCGTGTGCTTCGTTAACGCGATCCCAGGCCTTGATAGAACGTGCTTTTCTGTGAGAAAGAACTAGTTGTCCGTACTTGTCTTCTTGACGATCAACCAATACTTCAACAGTATCACCTACTGCCAATTCTGGGTTGTAACGAAACTCGTTCAAACTAACAACACCTTCACTCTTAGAGTTGATGTCGATGATTACTTCGCGATCAGTTTTAGAAGTTACTTTACCTTCTACAACTTGATGCTCTACAGAAGAACCTAATGTTTCTTCGTACAATGCCGCCAAAGCTTCACGCTCTTCGTCCACTGCAGTTTCACCACCTTCAACATCGTCCCAGCTGAATACTGGCTCTTCAGTTACAGTTTCTTCAACTGCGGGTGCTTCAACTTTTTCTTCTGCTTTTGGAGCCTCCTGAGCTGGAGCCTCTTGTTGTACCTCTTCTTGCGGTACTTGATTCTCTTCTGACATGAGAGATTTACTTGTATCTCAGGACTTTACATGCTATTCTCACTAGCCCTTGAGAGGGTTTTTTCTTTTTCAAATGCCTATTGGAAGCATGCTTCGTGTCCAAAAGGGGTGCAAATATACAACTATTGGTCTAGAAATCTTATAGTTAGCAATAAAAAACCCCGGAGCGCTTCGCACTCCGGGGCCAGTATTTTTCTACGATCAACCTTACTAGTCAAACTGCTTCTTGAGCAAATCAGTGGTCGTTGAACCTGGACGTTCGATTGGCATACCCATAGAGCGGTCCAAAATAAGATTCGCAAGAGTTCCCAATGAACGAGCAACGCCGAATAGAACCGTATAGAACTCGTATTCTACGAAGCCATAGTGCGTCAACAATTGGCCACTATGTGCATCTACATTAGGCCAAGGGTTTTTCACCTTTCCAGTAGCTGCCAAGATATCTGGCACTACTTCATAAACCATACTTACGATTTTAAACAGCTCGTCATTTGGCATCTTGGCTTTTGCAAACTCACGTTGTGCAGTGTAGCGAGGATCTGTCTTACGGAGTACCGCGTGACCGAAACCAGGAATCACCTTTCCAGAGGCTAATGTCTGTTTACAATAGTTGGCAATCTGCTCCTTTGTTGGTAAGCCACCACCGAGCTCCTGACGCATATTGTTAATCCAACGGATTACCTCTTGATTAGCAAGTCCATGTAATGGGCCTGCCAAGCCGTTCATACCGGCCGCAAAACTTAAGTACGCATCACTCAGAGCAGAACCTACAAGGTGTACGGTGTGTGCACTTACGTTACCTCCCTCGTGGTCAGCATGGATGGTCAAGTACATACGCATTAACTCCTTGAACTCGTCACCGTCAAAACCTAACATGTGTGCGAAATTACCCGCCCAATCTAGTTTCGGATCGGGTTCGATATGCTGGTCGTTGTGGTACATTCTACGGTAGATGTATGCTGCCACACGTGGTAAGCGCGCAATCAAGTTCATACAATCTTCGTAAGTAGCGTCCCAATATTCACTCTTGTGAACGCCTGCAGCATACGCCTTTGCAAATTCACTTTCTGTTCTCATCGCCATTATGGCAATAGAAAACTGTGTCATTGGGTGCGTGCGCGTTGGTAGGGCATCAATTGCCTTGAATACATGTACTGGAACGTTATTACGACGAACCCAGTTGTTACTCAAACGACGTGCCTGATCTTCCGTTGGAAGCTCATTCATCAACATTAAGTGAAATAGTCCTTCAGGCAATGGCTGCTCGCCTCCTGGATACTTCGGAAGCTTCTCTTGAAGTTCAGGAATACTGTATCCGCGGAAACGAATACCCTCTTCAGGATCAAGCTTTGAAGTTTCACAAATCAATGCTGGCATGCCGCGCATACCCCCGTATAGTTGTCCCAACTTAATCTCACCAACCTTCTGATCAGCATTCTCTTTCAAGAATGCTTTAGTATCAGCAACGATTGATGGGAATGTGTCGCGAAACTGCTCTTTAATTTTGTCCATGACAGGTGTTTGGATTTTATTTAATGAATCGGAAGTTCTTTCCTGGGAACACAGCGCGCTCCGCAAGTTCTTCTTCGATTCTCAATAGTTGGTTGTATTTAGCCATACGATCAGAACGTGAAGCTGAACCGGTCTTAATCTGACCTGTATTCAAAGCTACCGCTAAATCCGCGATTGTTGAATCCTCAGTCTCGCCTGAACGGTGTGACATCACTGCCGTCATCATATGACGGTTAGCAAGTGTAACAGTGTTAATCGTCTCCGTTAAAGTACCAATTTGGTTAACCTTGACTAATACAGAGTTCGCACTCCCCTCTTCAATACCGCGAGCTACGCGCTTCTCATTGGTTACGAACAAATCGTCACCTACCAACTGAACCTTATCGCCAATCTTCGCGTGAAGTTTAGCCCAACCGGCCCAATCGTCTTCGTGAAGACCGTCTTCAATAGATGCAATTGGATACTTTTCAATCCAGTTAGCCCAGTAATCTACCATTTCGTCAGAAGTCAATTCACGACCGTCACTCTTGTGGAATACATAGGTGCCTTTCTCTTCATTGTAGAATTCTGATGCAGCTGCATCCATGGCAATCCAGATATCTTCACCAGGCTTGTAACCTGCTTTCTCGATACTTTCTAGAATGATTTCTAAAGCTTCCTCGTTAGAGCCGATAGACGGCGCGAAACCACCTTCATCACCTACGTTGGTAGAGTATCCTTTGCTCTTTAGAACTTTCTTCAAGTTGTGGAATACCTCAGTACCCATACGCAATGCTTGGCTGAATGACTCAGCACCAAATGGCATTACCATAAATTCTTGAAAATCGATAGAGTTATCAGCGTGTGAGCCACCATTCAAGATGTTCATCATAGGTACTGGTAGAGTACGTGCATTCACGCCACCGATGTAGCGGTACAATGACTGGCCCGTACTTTCAGCTGCAGCCTTAGCCACTGCCAAAGAGACTGCCAAAATCGCATTGGCACCCAATTTCCCCTTATTCTCGGTTCCATCAATCTCGAGCATAATCGCATCAATATGTGCTTGCTCAGTTACAATCTCACCTTCCAATTCCGGAGCGATGATATCATTGACGTTATCTACTGCTTTCAAAACACCTTTGCCCATGTATACAGAAGCGTCTTCGTCGCGAAGTTCAACCGCTTCGTGGATACCTGTAGAGGCTCCTGAAGGAACAGCAGCTCTACCCATAGCACCGGTAGAAGTGATTACATCAACTTCAACAGTTGGGTTCCCGCGAGAATCCAAAATTTGTCGAGCATGGATGTGAGTAATTACAGACATAATATTACGTTTAGAGTGTTAGTTAGTGTTTTGTCTTAGTTGTTTTTGATATTTTCAATAAACGAATCAAAAAGATATCGGCTATCGTGTGGGCCCGGAGAAGCCTCAGGATGGTATTGAACGGAAAAGCAATTCGCATCTGTTCTTTTGATACCCGCAACCGTTTGGTCGTTTAAGTGAACGTGGGTTAATGCCACATTATCTGAAGACTCAACATCTTCCATCTTAACCACGAAACCATGATTCTGCGAAGTAATTTCACCTAATCCGGTCTCGACGTTCTTAACCGGGTGGTTGATCCCACGGTGACCGTTATGCATTTTATAGGTGTTCAAACCGCTTGCAAGCGCAATCATCTGGTGTCCCAGACAAATACCAAAGACCGGTAAACCAGAAGCAATTCCTTTTGATACTTCAGCCACCACCTCTGGAGATGCAGCAGGATCACCAGGACCATTAGAATAGAACAAGCCGTTTGGGTTCCACGCCATCATCTCTTCTGTTGAGGTATTGTATGGGAAGACCTTTACTCGAGCTCCACGATCTGTCAAACATTTTACGATGTTATTCTTGATACCGAGATCCAATGCGGCAACACGAATCTCACTATCTGCAGGACCTACTTCATATGCCTCCTTAGTACTTACGACAGGTGCCAATGCAAGTCCTTCCATATTCGGACATTTTTTAAGCTCTTCTTTGAGTCCGTCAACATCGTGGATTTCCGTAGAAATAATTGCATTCATCGCACCCGCATCGCGTATGTGACGAACCAATGCACGAGTATCAATATCTTTAATAGCAACCTTCCCTTCTTTTTCGAAGTATCCGTAAAGGCTATCCGATTTACCGGCACGTGAAGCAACTTCACTAAAGTTCTTGGTGATCAAACCAGCAATTTGAATCTTTCCTGATTCTATTTCCTCAGCGTGAACACCATAGTTACCAATATGAGCAGTAGCCATTACCATAAGCTGACCGAAGTACGACGGATCTGTGAAGATCTCTTGGTAACCAGTCATACCCGTGTTAAAGCAAATCTCCCCATAGGCAGTGCCGTCAAGCCCTGTGGAGGTACCATAAAACACGGTCCCGTCTTCTAGGAGTAGCGTTGCCTTTTTAGTTAAATTTTCCATGAGTGTCAGTTTCTAAAAAAAAGGGGAAATAGGCCCAAGACCTAATTCCCCTCTAAATTAATCAACAAAGACCTATTTGGTGCATTTGTCTATTCTTATTCAGCAGATTCTTCCTGAGTTTCTTCTACTGCTACTTCTTCAGAAGCTGCTTCAGCTGCAGGAGCAGGAGATGCTTCTTCCGTAGTCGCTTTTGAACGGCGGCTACGACGAGTCGTTTTCTTCTTCTCTTCTTTCGTGTACAATTCGTTGAAATCTACCAACTCCACCATACACATCTCTGCGTTATCTCCAAGACGATTACCCGTTTTGATAATGCGAGTGTAGCCACCTGGACGGTCACCCACTTTAGGACCTACTACAGTGAACAATTCAGTTACTGCATGCTTATTTCTCAACGCAGAGAATGCAGTACGACGGTTGTGTGTAGTATTTTCTTTAGCACGAGTAATCAGAGGCTCTACAAACTTACGTAGCTCTTTAGCCTTTTGCACAGTCGTGTTGATGCGCTTGTGCTCAATAAGAGAACCAGCCATGTTGCTCAACATCGCCTTTCTGTGCGCAGTCTTTCTACCGAGGTGATTATTTTTCTTACCGTGTCTCATTTTTATTCTTTATCGAGCTTGTATTTAGAAATATCCATTCCAAAGCTCAAGTTTTTACTATCAACTAACTCTTCCAATTCAGTAAGTGACTTCTTACCGAAGTTGCGGAACTTCATCAAATCTGATTTAGAATACGTTACTAAATCACCCAAAGTATCTACCTCTGCAGCCTTCAAACAGTTCAAAGCACGAACGCTCAAGTCCATATCGTGAAGCTTAGTCTTCAACAACTGACGCATGTGCAATGCTTCTTCATCGTAGCTTTCAGTTTCAGCACTTTCTTCGTCCTCAAGACTAATGCGCTCATCGCTGAACAACATGAAGTGGTGAATCAAAATTTTAGCTGCTTCAGTAAGAGCGTCTTTTGGGAGGATGGAACCATCAGTCTCAATCTCCATAACTAACTTTTCAAAGTCAGTCTTCTGCTCTACACGATAGTTCTCAATAGAGTACTTCACGTTCTTGATTGGCGTGTAGATGCTATCAAGAGCAATAGTTCCGATCGGAGCATCTGCTTTCTTGTTCACTTCTGCACCAACATAACCACGACCTTTTTCGATCACCACTTCTATAGAAAGGTTCACGCTCGCGTCCATGTTACAGATCACCAAATCTGGGTTCAATACCTGGAATGAAGTAATGTGTGCCGCTAAGTCGCCCGCTAGCAACTGCTCCTTACCACTCACAGAGAACTTTACAGTTTCTGTATCAACAGATTCGATTTGTTGCTTAAAGCGAACTTGCTTTAGGTTTAGAACAATTTCAGTTACATCTTCTACAACACCTTCAATTGTGCTGAATTCGTGATCTACGCCGTCAATTCTCAAAGAAGTCAAAGCGAATCCTTCAAGTCCTGAAAGCAATACTCTACGAAGTGCATTACCGACTGTTAAACCGTAGCCTGGCTCTAAAGGTCTGAACTCAAACTGACCATCTTTGTCAGTAGACGCGTTCATGATTACTTTATCCGGCTTTTGGAAATTAAGAATAGCCATATTGAATGGGTATAAGGTGTTATTATTTCGAGTACAATTCGACGATCAACTGCTCCTTGATATTCTCAGGGATTGCATCACGTGAAGGTACACTTAGGAAAGTTCCTTCCATTTTACTTTCGTTCCACTCCAACCAAGGGTAATCACCGTTGCTAGATGCGATTGCATCAGCAATAACTACCAATGATTTAGACTTTTCACGAACGCCTATTACATCGCCAGGCTTCACATTTATTGATGGAATGCTCGCAAGCTCTCCATTAAGGGTAATGTGACGGTGACCTACCAACTGACGTGCAGCATCACGAGTCTTACCAAGACCTAAACGGAATACTACGTTGTCAAGACGGCTCTCACAAAGTTGCAATAGAACATCACCCGTTTTGCCTTTACTTCTTGACGCTTTGTCAAACATGTTTGCAAACTGACGCTCTAAAATACCGTAGGTGTATTTTGCTTTTTGCTTCTCTTGCAACTGAACTGCATATTCGCTCTTCTTACCACGACGACGGGCGTTACCGTGTTGTCCTGGAGCATATTTGCGCTTTTCGAAAGAGCTATCTGGGCCAAAGATAGGCTCGCCCATACGACGTGCAATCTTTGTTTTTGGTCCTCTATATCTTGCCATAATACTTTTCTTCTACTAATTATTAAACGCGACGTTTCTTAGGTGCACGACAACCGTTGTGAGGTGTTGGTGTGATATCAATGATTTCTACCACTTCAATACCCAAGTTGTGCAAAGAACGGATAGCACTCTCGCGACCGTTACCAGGACCCTTTACGTATGCTTTAACTTTCTTCAAGCCCGCCTCAAGTGCAACGCGACCACAATCCTCTGCTGCCATCTGAGCTGCGTAAGGAGTGTTTTTCTTGCTTCCGCGGAATCCCATCTTACCAGCTGAAGACCAAGAGATAACCTGACCCTGCTGATTTGTCAATGAGATAATGATATTGTTGAACGAAGATCCGATGTGTGCTTCACCCATCGCTTCTACGCGTACTTTACGCTTCTTCGTCTGTTTTGCTTGTTTCTTAGCCATAACTAATAACTATTATTTAGTTGCTTTTTTCTTGTTAGCAACTGTTTTTCTCTTACCCTTTCTCGTACGAGAGTTGTTCTTCGTGCGTTGGCCACGTAGTGGAAGACCCACACGGTGACGGATACCACGGTTACAACCGATGTCCATCATACGCTTAATGTTCAATTGAATCTCTGAACGCAACTCACCTTCTACGATGTACTCGTCAGCTAATACACCACGAATCGTAGTCAACTGATCATCAGTCCACTCTTGAACTTTCACATCTTCGTGAACCCCTGCTTTCGCCAAGATCTCTTTAGAACGGCTCAATCCAACACCATAGATGTAAGTTAGACCGATAACACCGCGCTTAGTTCTAGGTAAATCTACCCCTGCAATCCTTGCCATAGTATTCTTTCTATTATATCAATTAACCCTGACGTTGCTTGAACTTTGGGTTCTTTTTGTTAATAACATACAAGCGTCCTTTACGACGAACAATTTTACAGTCCGCACTGCGCTTTTTAACTGAAGCTCTTACTTTCATTTTTTTAGTATCTGTACGTTATACGAGCCTTAGTTAAATCGTAAGGACTCATTTCTAGTTTTACTTTATCCCCTGGTAACAATTTAATGTAGTGCATCCTCATTTTTCCTGAGATGTGCGCAGTTACAACGTGACCATTTTCTAACTCTACACGGAACATTGCGTTTGACAATGCTTCCGTTACCGTACCGTCTTGTTCTATTGCATTTTGTTTAGCCATATTAACCGAAGGTACTTGTTTGGGTTCTTCCTCTTAGTTTTCCTGTCTTCATCAAGCCGTCATAGTGACGATTCAATAAATAACTTTCTACCTGCTGTAAGGTATCCAAAATTACACCCACAGTAATCAACAATGAAGTACCTCCGTAGAAGTAAGCCCACTGCGTATTCAAACCTACAACCATTGCCACAGCAGGAAGAACTGCAATAAGCGCAAGAAGTAATGAACCTGGGAATGTAATTCTACTTAGAACTGTATCTAAAAATTCAGCAGTCGGTGCACCTGGTTTAATACCTGGTACAAATCCACCGTTTCTTTTTAGATCATCCGCAATAGAATTGGTATTTACCTGAATAGCCGTGTAGAAATATGTGAAGATGATGATCAACAAACCGAATGTGAGGTTGTAACCAAAACCTTGAATATTTCCGAAAACCGTAATAATCCAGCTGATGCTATCACCTTCCGCACCACTGTACTGAAGTACTGTGATTGGAATAAACATAATAGCTTGAGCAAAGATGATAGGCATTACACCCGCAGCGTTGACCTTCATAGGAAGATACTGACGTGCTGTTGGTGTTGCTGCACCTCTACCAGCGGCTGCTTGTTTCGCATATTGAACTGGAATCTGACGAACTGCCTGTGTCAACGCAATTGCAAACATTGTAATTACAAACAATGCAAACAACTCGATGATAAACGCAACCCAACCAGCACCTTGGTTCACTTGAGATAACATCTCTTGGAAGAATGCCTGAGGAAGCGTAGCGATAATACCCACCATAATCAATAGCGAGATACCGTTACCAATTCCTTTGTCAGTGATACGCTCTCCCAACCACATCGCGAAAATGGTACCAGTAGTCAATGTAACCCATGCCAAGAACCAGAAAGTACCTGGATCAAGAGTTAAGACAACACCCTGAGCACTTAGGTTAGCCAAGTAACTTGGAGCCTGTACACCAGCGATAAGGATTGTTAGGTAACGTGTGATTTGATTCAACTTTCTACGACCGCTCTCGCCGTCCTTCTGCATTTTTTGCACCGCTGGTACTGCCATTCCCATCAACTGGATGATAATCGAAGCTGAGATGTAAGGCATGATACCTAATGCAAGAACAGATGCACGTGAGAATGCACCACCTGTGAACGCGTTCAATACGCCCAAAAGACCCTCTGAAGTCTGCGCTTGAAGCTGCGTCAAACTGTCTGGATCAACACCAGGTAAAAGAACCGTTGAACCAATTCGGTATATCAAAAGCAATCCAAGAGTAGTAAGGATCTTATCCTTTAACTCTTCGATACTCCAGATATTCTTGATGGTTTCTACGAATTTCTTCATTGCGATTATAAAGTAGTTGCTGTACCGCCTTGTGCTTCAATGGCAGCTACTGCAGATTTACTAAAAGCGTGAGCAGTGATGTTCAGTTTCATTGAACACTCACCACGTCCCAATACTTTTACAAGCTCTTTTTTACCCACTAGACCGTTATTGACAAGGTCTTCGAAAGTTATCGTGCTCTTCAATTTCTT
>CBFHHP010000029.1:3090-25385 GCA_965655745.1 uncultured Schleiferiaceae bacterium | reverse complement strand
AGTTCGGTCTCTATCTGCTGTGGGCGTTGGAAATTTGAGAGGAGCTGACTTTAGTACGAGAGGACCGAGTTGGACAGCCCTCTAGTGTACCTGTTGTATCGCCAGATGCACCGCAGGGTAGCTACGGCTGGTTGGGATAAGCACTGAAAGCATATAAGTGCGAAGCCCACCTCAAGATGAGATTTCCCTTAAGGGTCGTTCGAGATTAGGACGTTGATAGGCTTCAGGTGTAAAGGCAGTAATGTCATAGCCGAGAAGTACTAATTACCCGTGGCTTTCTAAGACGAGAGCTCTATATGTTCATATACCAATGTGTTAGCACATTAAACTTATTTAAAGTTTATGGTGGTTATCGCAGTGTGGATCACCTCTTCCCATTCCGAACAGAGAAGTTAAGCACATTAGCGCCGATGGTACTGGTTTTTCCGGGAGAGTAGGTCGCCGCCATTTTTCTGAAGCCCATTCTAGCAATAGAGTGGGCTTTTTTTATGCGCTAAACTTAGGGTTTATGCGTTATTGCAGCATTATTGATTAAGTTTACGCCCGTATGAGGCCTGTCTTATTTACTTCTTTACTCTTTTTGTTTTCTACCGGCGTATTTGGTCAAACAGATACAAGTACTTACCGCGACTTAAGCAATATTGTTGGTACGAGTGTAAGTGTATACGAAGTTCAAGATTCTACAGATGACGAGCTACATACTTTCAGTACTGGAGGTTTTAGAACATTGGTTTATAACCAAGGGTATTTTGAAAGCTTTGAGAATGACCCTGAAGATAGCCTTACGCTCTTAATGAATAATAAGGCTGAAAATGAAATATGGAGGTCGAACTCGTGGGAGTGGGCTGTACGAGAGAATTCAGCCATAGGTGGAATACAGTACGATGCGTTAAATCCATACATATCTCCATCATTGGACGGTTGGCATCAGTTTTCAAGATCTTACCTAAAGATGCCGAATTATCACAGTGCTAGCTCACCTAAAACGGATTTAAGCGTACTTACGGGTATCGGTGGTGGCCAGCTCTTTGGTTTAAAGACGATGTCCCCGGTAGATTCTGCTAAACAACTATGGGTCGATTATTTACGATCGAATGCGCTGGGATTATACCGTAATGAAGGAACTGACGGACATGAGATGAATATCAAAATGCGTCAAGACGGAGTTTACAAGGACGGAAAACGAACCTTACCGTTGCATGGCTTTGAATTTAGTTTCTTTAATGCAAGGAGTGGTCAGCACGGCGGGCTGAATTCTCCAGATTTCTTTGAAAGTAATGTGCCCACATTACGTAGAAACTATAGCGTAGCCAACAACCGTGGTGAATTGTATGAAGAACGCTTACGTTTTATGTACTATCGTCATTTAGCGGACATCACTTTAAAAGCACAGCTTAAGAGTGAGTCTTGGGCGGTTCAAAATGATTTGCAACAGACCGAATATTTCTGGGACAGCGCGACTGTCGAACCAGAATTAGATAGTAGATCACTTTACTACAATGATTCGTTACGACTGACTAGTGCAGAGGTCGTTCTGCATCACGACAAAATTTTAGGAGCATTGTCTGCTTCAAGAGCGTACTACGCTCTACGAGCCCATGCCGGGATAGAGAACTTAGTCAGTAATTCAGGTGGCTGGGATGCCTTTAGAACGGATAGCAGCGCGGCTACAGAGGCTTTTGATAATAGGGTTCAGCCTTATGTTAGAGCTCAAGGAACTTTAGCTCTAGACCGCAATGAGGTAATTTCTTTTAGAGGAACTTATGCCGTACATCTTCTGGGTTTCAATGCCGGTGGTTATGATCTGCGCAATAATGTTACTATAGCGAAGCTCCCTGGTGATTTTTCTGTTAGGGTTAATCTCCTGTACCAACCACAGATGTACCGATTCGAGCAGCTTTACGGATATTCATATGATTTTAGGGATGTCGAGGTCTCTTACTTTAAAAATGAGGCTAGGATAGATTGGAAGCAAGGGGAGCGTTGGAAAAAGGAGTTACTTCTTTACGGTGCACAGATAAGAGGTATGCGTTACCTCGAATCCTTTGATGAATTAGCAACTTGGGACGGTACCTATTCTCGAGCACAAGTAGGAATAACAAGTGATAGGAAAGGCCTTAACTTGCGTGTTCAAGGATATGGCGCTTATAAATCTTCGTTTGGAGGATTTGCTACACCGAACTGGGGCGGTTTTACTGAGGTGAATTATAAAACAAGTATCGGAACAAGATTTGAGTTGAAGGCCGGGGTTAATGTGAGTATTGAGGACGCTTTCTATACGCCAACGTATTTTGTAGGTGTGCCTATCTGGGCCATGCAAACCGATCATTTGGCCGGGAGTTATCCTTGGGCAACCGTCTTGTTTGAAGCGCGAATAGCAAATTTTATAGCTGGCGTACGTGTCGTAAATGCCCTCGAGGGATTAGCAGATTACAATTACTATGCTTTCGGTGCAACACCGAGGACAGACCGTTGGGTTCAGCTGAGTGCTCGCTGGACGCTATTTAACTAGGTCTTCTGTGGCGGTTTCTTCGCGGCAGGGAAAAGAATGTTGTTTAGAATCAATCGATAACCTGCGCTATTGGGATGATTCATTAAATCAGTAGGCTCATCGCCCACGCGGTGTTGGTAATCCTCTGGATCGTGGCCGCCGTAAAACGTCCAATACCCTTCCCCATAGGTGCCGTGAATGTATCGAGCGGCCTTATCCACCTTATTTGAACCCAGTACGGTAGTAGAAGGCTTAAGAGTTTCTGGGCTAAAGGCTGTGGTTTGACCGTAAAAGCTTTTGACAAGAGAGGTGTGGTTTTGAACCAAGATGGTGGGTACCACGTCGTATTTCGCAGAAAAATCAAACAGCTCGAAGTAGTCTTGATTTTCTTTCAACTTACGCACCCGTTTTTCGGTGATATCTATGGATGAATACTCGTATCGTAAGGGGTTGGTTTCCAATCTGAAATTCTCAAAAGCAAAGCACTTTGAATGGTCTAGCTGAAGGGCCGCGCCCGGAGCAGATGGATCTCCATCGAACATACTTTCACAAATGTCTACACCCTCGGCAGCTAAGGCAATGTCGTAGGAATCGGTTGCGGAACACATTGCGAAGAGAAAGCCACCATTATTGACGTACGATGAAATGGTTTTTGCCACAGCACCTTTGACTTGGCTTACTTTAGAATAGCCCAACGCACGTGCATCTGCTTCGAACTGCGCCTTTTGATTGATGTACCATGCCGCATCTCTGTACGCTCCATAGAATTTACCGTATTGCCCTGTGAAGTCTTCATGGTGGAGGTGGAGCCATTCATATTCTTCTAGCTGTCCATTGAGTATTTCCTCATCGTATATGGTGACAAATGGAATTTCGGCATAGGTAAGCACGAGCGTAACCGCATCGTCCCAAGGCTGTTTGCCCGCTGGAGAATAAACGGCAATTTTAGGTACCCTTTCAAGTTCAATACTGTTGGTATTCGTGCTTGGGCTTTTAAGTTCAGCCATTAGGTTTAGCAATGCCTGTGCGCTACTGTTTTCATAGGATATGCCCTTACGCAGGGCTTTTTCTATGATGTTTTGATCTCCATCTAGGATGGCAAAAGACCCACCTCTGTAGTTAAGCAACCAATGGCAATCGTACCCAGAAGCTATAGCCTCGTAGATCAGGCCATAGGCTTTCAAGTGATCGCTCTGCCCTTCGTAATCCATAGGAATGAGCATTTGGCCCTTTGCAGTGCCAAAGAGTAGCGAAAAGAATAGGGTGCATATGGCGTATTTAGAACGGTACATCGCCTCCGTCAAGACCTGGTGTAGGAAGATTATCGTACCCGTCGTTCGAGGGATTAAATTCTCCGCCGTAGCTTCCTCCGCCACCTTCATTCATTTTGCTTTCCATCATCATTGTTGACCCTTGATCAAGGTCAGCGAATTTGGCGAGTTCTCCGATGAAACGAAGTCGAACATCTTCTAAAGAACCGTTACGGTGTTTTGCAATGATAATTTCAGCTTGGTTTTCTGATGGGTCTCCATCTTCCCATTCTTCGATCCCGTAGTATTGTGGGCGGTAAATGAAGCTTACGATATCAGCATCCTGCTCAATAGCACCAGATTCACGAAGGTCACTCAGCTGAGGACGCTTTGAAGTAGAGCGCGTTTCAACGGCACGTGAAAGTTGTGAAAGTGCGATTACAGGAACATTAAGTTCTTTCGCGATAGACTTCAATGAACGAGAAATGGTTGAGATTTCTTGCTCACGGTTTCCTTGGGTCTTGGATCCTCCTACAGTCATCAACTGCAGGTAATCAATGATAATTAAATCTAGACCCTGTGTGCTCGCGAGACGACGAACCTTCGCACGAAGATCAAACACGGATAATGCTGGAGTATCGTCAATGAAGAGGTTCGCTTTTTCAAGGTCTTTTACGCCTGAGGTCAGGTTGTTCCATTCTCTGTCCGTCAGATCACCTTTACGAAGCTTCTCCGAGCTAAGTCCAGTTTCGGAAGATATGATCCTAGTAATTAGCTGAACGGAAGACATCTCAAGCGAGAATACGGCTACTTTTTTCTGGTGTTCTACAGCCATGTTTCTAGCCATAGATAGTACAAAAGCCGTCTTACCCATACCGGGACGAGCGGCGAGAATAATCAAATCTGAAGGTTGCCAACCAGAAGTAACTCGGTCTAAGGCAGCAAAACCTGAGGGCACACCTGAAAGTCCTTCTTGCTTTGAGATGTTTTCAATCTTATCGATGGCTTGACGAATGAGGTCTTCGGCACTTTCGTAATTTCTTTTCAAGTTCCCTTGGGCAACTTCGAATAGCTTTTGCTCGGCATTGTCCAACAGTTCTAAGACATCGGTAGTCTCATCAAAAGCACTCTCGATAATCTCTGAAGAAATACGCACTAACTCGCGTTGAATGTGTTTTTGAAGAATAATGCGCGCGTGGTACTCAATGTGCGCACCAGAACTTACTTTTTGGCTGAGCTGTGCGAGGTAAGACTCACCACCAGCTTTTTTAATGATGCCCTCTTTGCGCAGTTCCGCGGCAACAGTTAGAATATCTACAGGTTGGTTATCACCAAATAGGAAGGTGATGGACTTGTAAATGTTCTTGTGTTGCTCCTTGTAGAATGCCTCAGGGTGCAAGATGTCAATAACCTTGGCTAACGCATTCTTATCAATGAGAAGTGCACCCAATACAGCTTCCTCCAAATCAACTGCTTGTGGCGGTACTCGGCCACCTGCAGTCAGGTTGGTAGTCTGTCCAAGATTTCTTGGCGCTTGATTGCTGTATTGCGGGTCTTCCATAATTCTTATTCAGCGTATACACCCATATTAAAGAACTTTTGCATGCGCTGTTCCACGCGTTCTTCAGGGTTCAATTTGCTTAATGCTTTTGTATGCTTAATGATTGCCTTTTTAACTTCTTCAAAGATCAATTCTGGATGTGCATGTGCACCGCCTAATGGCTCCTTGATGATGCCGTCGATCAATCCATTTTTCTTCATGTCAGTGGCTGTCAATTTTAAGGCTTCTGCTGCTTTCTCTTTGTGGTCCCAAGACCTCCAAAGAATGGAAGAACAGCTTTCAGGAGATATTACTGAATACCAGGTGTTCTCAAGCATTAATACTTTATCGCCAACACCAATGCCGATAGCACCTCCTGATGCCCCTTCGCCAATGATGATACAAATCACAGGAACTTTAAGACGAGACATCTCCATGATGTTCTTAGCAATGGCTTCGCCTTGTCCACGTTCCTCAGCTTCCAAACCAGGGAAAGCTCCAGGGGTATCGATTAAAGTTACAATAGGTCTGCCAAACTTTTCAGCTTGTTTCATCAATCGAAGTGCTTTGCGGTACCCTTCAGGATTCGCCATGCCAAAGTTGCGGTACTGACGCATTTTTGTGTTCACCCCTTTTTGCTGGCCGATGAACATGTAAGTTTGGTCGCCTATTTTGCCCCAACCGCCAATCATGGCTTTATCGTCTTTCACGCCGCGATCGCCGTGTAATTCAATAAAATTGCCTTCGGTCAGCGCATCGATGTACGCCTGTGTATATGGACGCTGTGGGTGACGAGAGAGTTGAACTCGCTCCCAAGCGCTTAAGTTCCCGTAGATTTCCTTTTTCTTATCCACTAGCTTTTTGCGGATGTCGTCTATGGTTTTTGCCATATCAACGCCCGTTTCATCTGCCAGTTCAAGAGCTTTATTTAGTTGAATTTCAAGCTCTTCGATAGGTTTTTCGAAAGAAAGGTATTCCATGTTTCATGTGTTTTCACAGCCCGCAAAATACCAAAACAAATTGCTTTAGCCTTTTCTTTTGCGTGCTTTTATAATACCGTTGGCGATAACGGTTCCTAATATGATAAATACCCCGATGTAAAATTGGGGAGACATGCTTTCGGAAGCTCCGAAAAATAATGCTGCTAATAGAATACCGTAGACCGGTTCAAGATTAATCGCGAGCATTACACTGAAGGGTGTTAAGCGTTTCAGAAGTTCGACACTTTTAATGAATGGATAGGCGGTACATGCCAGTGCGAGAATGGCGATGTAGATCCAATCAGAATTTTGTGTAGCCCATAATTTCATGGGATCGTTACCGACGATTAGCGAGTAGATCACTATGGAAAGGAATGCAAAAGTGAGCTCCCAGAAAGTGACCTGTACGGGTTTTGGATAACGGGTGACCAGTTGCTTGTTGAGTATGCTAAAAGAAGCACTGAGCATCGAGCTGAATAGGGCAATGATGAGCCCCAATTGAAAATTGGTCAGCTCGAAACCGAAATAGGACAAGTGTCGAATATCAGCCGTATTGGGTTCTTCGTAAAAAACTATACCTATTCCTAAGATGACTAAGAGTCCGAGCAGGAGTTCTATAGGATCGAACTTTGTTTTGGATAAAATCGGACTTAGCAACGACGACCAAAGGGCTCCAGTAGAAACACCTGCCAGCGTGATGCTGACGTTTGAAATTTTGATGGCTCCGAAAAAGGTGATCCAATGGACCGCGATGAGAATACCGCAAAGCCACATGAAGAGAAGGTCCTTAGAATTGGCCTTAAAGCCTCTTTTTAAGACAAGGAGGTATATTCCAATGGCTACCGACGTAATTGCCGTACGGTTGTAAACCAATGCCAAAGCATCGATACTTATGAACTTACCGAGGATAGCGGTGAAGCCCCAGATGAACACAATAAAGTGTAGATTGAGTTGATCCTTGGTATATGAATTCATCTTATTTAGGAGCATTATTGTACCGCCAAACAGCGATGATTGCGAACAGTAGGTTAGGCAACCAAATCGCAAATTCTGCGGGTTGAATGTGAATCCACATCAATGTTTTTCCCAGCCATTTGTCGGAAGATAAAACCCCTGTAGTTGCAAAAGTTTGAGAGATTTGCATAGCAAAAACATAGACGGCACAGATCACCAATCCTATGGCGATATTTATACCAAGTCCTCCGCGTTTCTTCTGGCTTGCCAAGGATACGGCGAGCAAAACAAATACATAAGAGCTAAGCGGGTAGGAGGAACGGCGCTGCATCTCCATTTGATACGATGCGATGTTTTCGTTCCCAGTAATTTCTTCTTGGGCAATAAAGGCGCTGAGTTCTTTTGAATTCATGGTGGCTATGGAGCTCAGCTTAGGTGCGATTTGCTCCGAAGTGAATTGAAGAACCGTGTCTAATCGTCTGCCCGTCGCTATGAATTCATTGCCAAGACTGTCTACCGTTCTTAGGCGATAGTTGTCAAGGCGCCAAGCACCAGTTGCGGTATCTAAACGAACGAAATCAGCACTCAGTTTGGATATGAGTCTGTGGTCGTCGAAGGTTTCATAAGTGAATTGGTACCCGCTTTGGCGAAGGCCTGAGAAGGTTTCGAAGTATACATAATGGCCAGGTAGAACCTGCCTGTGTACTTTTTGGTTGATGGGACGATTCACCCCTGTGATATACTTCTCCTCGAAGGCAATCCGCTTGATGTTAGTTTGAGGTACCAACAAGTGATTTAATGTTAAGGATAGAATACAGATGATGGTAGCCCCAATGAAGTAGGGACGAAGGAGTCGATTAAAGCTGGTACCTGAAGTCAGGATGGCCACTACTTCTGTGTTTGAGGCTATTCTAGAGGTAAACCAAATGGTCGATATGAATAGAATGAGTGCGCTGAATAGGTTGCCGTAAAAAGCGACGAAATTGATGTAGTAATCAAAGACAATTTCGTTCATGGTCGCACCATTTTGGAAATCATCGATCTTTTCGCTAATGTCGAAAACGATAGCAATGGCCAAGATTAAAATCATGGTCAAAAAGAAGCTGCCCATGAATTTGCGCAGTATGTACCAATCCAACTTGTTCACAACTACAATCTACGCTCTAATTTCGGAACCATCTCGTTTTTCCAGCTTGCAAAATCACCGGCGATGATGTGCGCGCGCGCTTGTTCTACCAACCATAGGTAAAAGCGGATGTTGTGCATCGAGGCAATTTGAGCGCCCAGGCTTTCTTTACTATGTATAAGATGGCGCACGTATGCCTTGGTATATTGGCTGTCCACGAAGCTTGTTCCGTTCGGGTCAAGAGGCTCGTGCACATTTTCCCATTTTTTGTTGCGGATATTCACGATGCCTTCGCTGGTAAAGATTTGTCCATTACGCCCATTGCGAGTAGGCATTACACAGTCAAACATATCTACCCCGAGGCTGATGTTCTCCAAGATGTTTGCGGGCGTTCCTACACCCATGAGGTACCGCGGTTTATCTTTTGGCAAGATGGCACATGCACCTGCAGCATGTTTGTACATTTCTTCAGCAGGTTCACCAACGCTGAGCCCCCCAATGGCATTACCGTCCGCATTTTTACCTGCGATATATTCTGCAGATTCATTTCTGAGGTCCTCGTAGATAGAGCCTTGGATGATTGGGAAAAGCGTTTGATTATAGCCGTAAAGGGGTTCCACTTGGTCCAAGCGGTCAAAGCATCGATCGAGCCATCGATGCGTCATGTGCATGGACTTTTTAGCGTAATCGTAGGTGCTTGGATAAGGTGGACATTCATCGAAGGCCATGATGATATCTGCACCAATCTCACGCTGGATGTCCATGACGCGTTCAGGAGTGAACAAGTGTTTGGTTCCGTCAATGTGAGAGGCAAAGGTGGCACCTTCCTCGGTGATCTTGCGCTGGTTGGCGAGACTGTAGACCTGGTAGCCGCCGCTGTCCGTAAGAATAGGTCGATCCCAACCGTTGAACTTGTGCAGACCGCCGGCGTCTTTCAATATGCCCGTTCCAGGACGTAAGAAGAGGTGGTAGGTATTGCCCAAGATGATTTGGGCTTTGGTATCCTCCTTCAGGTCTTTGGTATGTACACCCTTCACGGTACCCGCAGTTCCTACGGGCATGAAGATAGGCGTTTGTATTTGACCGTGATCTGTGGTGATGGTTCCTGCACGTGCAGAACTCTTTGGATCGGTATGTTCGAGTTGGAATTTCATTAGGCACAAAAGTACCAACTGCCGGGCATATCTTTGCCACATGTATACAGCAGAACTTATTTTCGAGCACTTTCCAGAATTGACCCCGAAACAGAAGGATCAATTTGAGCGCCTTGGCCCCCTCTATGAGGAGTGGAATGCAAAGATCAATGTCATTAGTCGCAAGGACATGGAGTCCTTTTACTTAAAGCACGTCTTGCACAGTTTAGGCATTGCGAAGGTCTATGATTTCTTGCCGGGGCAGGTAGTACTTGATGTGGGTACCGGTGGTGGTTTCCCTGGTATTCCATTGGCCATTCTTTTTCCTGAAACAGAATTTCATTTGGTCGATTCTATTGGCAAAAAAATCAAGGTAGTCAACGCTGTAGCTGAGGCCCTTGGATTGGAGAATGTGGAAGGCTCGCATGTTCGCGCTGAGGAATTGAAGTACCAATATGACTTTGTAGTCTCTCGTGCGGTGACTCATATGCAACGCTTTATACCATGGATCAAAGGAAAATTGACCAAGAAAAACTTTGACGACAAGCGTCCAAACGGCTTGTTGTATTTGAAAGGGGGAGATTTGGCAGAGGAGCTGGGACCGCTAAAGGCACAGCTCACCCATTTGAACCAATTCTTCTTGGACGAATTCTTTGAAACAAAGAAGGTAGTCTACCTCACAAGAAAAGAGGTTCAAGGGTTCCATGCTTCTATTATTAAATTTTAAGATTTATCAAAAAAGGGCGCCCATCGGGCGCCCTTTTTTATTTTCTGGTCTCTGTATTATCCCAAGAATGGGTAACGGTAATCCGTTGGAGGAACCAAACACTCTTTAATCGTACGAGCGTTTACCCAACGAAGTAGGTTCATGTAAGAACCGGCCTTATCGTTTGTTCCTGAGCCGCGGCTTCCACCAAACGGTTGCTGGCCAACGACTGCACCTGTTGGCTTGTCATTAATGTAGAAATTACCGGCAGCATTTTCTAGGGCGTTCATCGCTTCGATAGCAGCATAGCGGTCCGCAGAGTAGATCGCACCGGTTAAGGCGTAATCTGAGGTGTTGTCGACCAACTCTAGAGTTGCAGCCCAATCGGCATCTTCGTAAACGTAGATAGTAAGCACAGGGCCGAAGATTTCTTCTACCATGGTGCGGAACTTAGGATTTGAAGTAACTACTACGGTTGGCTCTACAAAGTAACCTACGCTCTTGTCGTAGCTGCCACCTGCGATGATTTCCGCATCGTCTTGTTCCTTGACGAAGTCGATGTAAGAAGCAATTTTATCAAAGGCACGCTCGTCAATGACTGCATTGATGAAGTTGCCCATATCTTCAGGAGACCCCATTTTAAATGTGGCGATATCTGCCAATAGGCCTTCTTTTACTGCTGGCCACATACTTGAAGGTATGTAAGCACGAGAAGCAGCAGAACATTTCTGCCCTTGGAATTCAAAGGCTCCACGTGAAAGTGCTGTAACCACTTGCTGAGCGGGTGCCGACGGATGTGCCACTACAAAGTCTTTACCGCCAGTTTCACCTACGATACGTGGGTAAGCACGGTATTTGTCAATGTTCGTTCCAATGGTCTTCCACAAGTGTTGAAAGACCGCGGTAGATCCTGTGAAGTGCAGACCAGCGAAGTCTCTGTGGCTAAAGATGTAATCTCCCGCGACAGGGCCGTCTACGTAGATGAGGTTGATGACACCGTCCGGTAAACCAGCCTCTTTAAAAATTTCCATCACTACGTTGGCAGAGAAAATTTGGCTGTCTGCAGGTTTCCATACCACAGTGTTCCCCATGAGTGCAGGTGTTGCTGGAAGGTTTCCAGCAATGGCTGTGAAGTTGAACGGAGTTACAGCGAATACAAAGCCTTCAAGAGGGCGGTATTCTAAACGATTCCAAATGCCAGGAGCACTTTCAGGCTGGTCGCTGTAGATCTGCGTCATATATTCAACGTTGAAGCGCAAGAAATCGGCGAACTCACATACGGCATCAATCTCTGCTTGGAAGCAGTTTTTACCCTGCGCAAGCATCGTTGCAGCATTTATTTTGTAACGGTATTTCGTGCTGATTAGCTCAGCAGCTTTTAGAAAGATTGCGGCTCTGTGCTCCCAAGGCATGGCACCCCATTGCTTGCGTGCTGCAAGAGCACTGTCCACTGCAGCCTTTACGTGGCTTTCGTCACCAATGTGGTAGTGACCTAGAACGTGGCTGTGCTCGTGCGGAGGGGTTAGTTTACCCAGTTGACCCGTGCGAACTTCTTCACCTCCGATGTACATAGGTACATCTACAGTGGCTGCATATTGCTCTTTGTAGGAAGCCAGGAGTGCTTCTCTTTCTGGGGTACCTGGTGCATAATCATAGATAGGTTCGTTTGATGCAACCGGTACGTTGAAAATTCCGTTAGACATATTTGTGGTTATTTAATTCAAATAATGAGGACCAAAGTTACGCACTACGTGGCAGAATTGAGGGTTAATTGTGACCGCTCAACCAACGGAGTGGAATTTGTGGAAAGCTCGTGGATATTAACCGAAACTTTTCTTCCGCTTTATCCTTATTGATTATAGAACATTTTAGTTTTGTAGCTCATTTAATAAATGCAAAAATGAAAACGCATAATTTCTCTGCTGGACCGTGTATTCTGCCGCAAGAAGTATTCAAAGAGGCCTCTGAATCTTTGATAAATTTTGACAGTCTAGGGTTGTCTGTGATAGAAATATCACACCGCAGCAAAAGCTTTGTTGCTGTAATGGATGAGGCCGTTGCGCTCGTGAAAGAGCAGCTGAATGTCCCCGATACGCACGAAGTACTCTTTTTACAAGGCGGTGCTTCGATGCAGTTTGCAATGCTCGCGTTCAACTTTTTGAGCGAAAACGGTACTGGACAGTATTTAGATACCGGTGCTTGGTCTTCTAAGGCGTATAAAGAAGCTGCCGGTCTAGGGAACGCGGAAGTAGTGGCCTCTTCGAAGGATGCCAACTACAACTATATTCCCAAAGGGTACGCGATTGATGATAACGCCGATTACTTCCACTGCACATCGAACAACACCATTTACGGTACGCAGATTAAAGAGTTTCCTCAAACTGAGGCACCGTTGATTTGTGATATGAGTTCAGATATATTCTCACGTCCTATAGATGTGAGTAAATTTGATTTGATCTATGCTGGAGCTCAGAAGAACTTGGGGCCTGCAGGTGCGACTTTGGTTATTGTGAAAAAGGACGCTTTGGGTAAATCGGGACGCTACATTCCGACGATGCTGGACTACAACACGCATATTTCAAAAGGAAGTATGTTCAATACACCTCCTGTATTCTCTGTGTATGTAAGTATGTTGACCTTACGTTGGTTGAAAGCCAATGGTGGGGTAGAAGCAGCTCAACAGCGCAATGAAGAAAAAGCAGCATTGCTCTACAACGAGATAGACCGCAACCCATTGTTTGTGGGTACCGCAGCTGTTGAAGATCGTTCTACAATGAATGCATGTTTCTTATTGAACGACGAAGCGATACATAAAGAAGCTTTTGACGCGATGATCGCTGAGAAGAACATCTCTGGCGTGAATGGCCACCGTTCTGTAGGTGGATATAGAGCTTCCATGTACAATGCCATGGATCTTGATAGTGTTGCTGCGCTTGTAGATTGTATGAAAGAACTTGAAAATAAATTCTAAATGAAAGTATTAGCTAACGACGGAATCTCAGCTTCAGGAGCTGCAGCTATTCAGGCCTCGGGCCACGAGCTATCAACCACAAAAGTTGCCCAAAATCAACTGATTGATTATATCAACGAGGAGCAAATCGATGTTATTCTCGTGCGCTCAGCTACCACAGTGAGAAAAGATATGATTGATGCATGTCCTTCCTTGAAAGGTATTGGCCGGGGTGGTGTTGGTATGGACAATATCGATGTGGCGTATGCACGTGAGAAGGGCCTCAAAGTATTCAACACTCCAGCTGCTTCTTCAGATTCAGTAGCGGAGTTGGTGATGGGGCATATGAGATCTTTGGTGCGCTTTATGCACGATTCAAACCGTCAGATGCCGCTTGAAGGAGATTCGAAATTTGGCGCTTTAAAAAAGAGCTATGCCAAAGGCGTTGAGCTTCGAGGACGCACGCTAGGTATTGTAGGGTTTGGTCGTATTGGTCAAGCGCTTGCCAAGCTTGCTATTGGAGCTGGGATGAAAGTTGTATTCTCGGACATCCACGAGGACAACGTAGATGTTGAGTTGTCTTTCTTCGACGGTCAGTCGGCGAAGTTTACCTGCGAAAACGTAGGTTTTGATCGCGTTCTAAGTGGCAGTGATTTCATTTCTGTACATGTTCCCGGAGGCGATTTAATTGGTGCTAACGAGTTGGCAAAAATGAAAGATGGTGTTGTATTGCTCAATGCTGCCCGTGGTGGTGTCATCAATGAGGAAGCCTTGTTGGATGCGCTTGAAAGCGGTAAAGTAGCAGGTGCAGGTCTTGACGTATTTGTTAACGAGCCTACTCCAGCGGTAAAGGTTCTCATGAACGGTAAATTGAGTGTCACACCGCATATTGGTGCGGCGACTCTCGAGGCGCAAGATCGTATTGGTACCGAATTGGCCGCGCAAATCGACGCTATTTAAGCCAACGTATTATGATACTTACAAAGGCCTGTGATTTTCACAGGCCTTTTTTTTGTGCATTTGTCTTTCCGCTTCGGTAGATTTCTATTGGTCTATTTGCTGTACCTTTCACCTACCTAATTACAGACGACCAACATGTTAAAACCACTACGCGCTTACCGCCCGGAGAGGAACAAGGCACACCTAGTGCCGAGCCGTTCGGTGGACTCTTATACAGCACGGCAATTGCTGGACAAGCTCGAGAATAATCCCTTTTCATTTCTTCAAGTCATTCGTCCTGAAACCGATCTTCTTCTTACCAATGAGGAGCGTTTTCAGCGCATACGTGAACGCTTGGATGATTTCATGCATACAGATGTGTTCATCGAGGATGAAAAAGAAGCATACTTCCTCTACGAACAGCGTACGAATGGAAAAACCTATACAGGTTTAATTGGATTGCTCGATGTGAATACATCCCGTATTCATTTGCACGAAAATACGCTCGAGAGTAGAGAGCGCTTGTTTGCCGATTATTTGGAGACGACTGGTTTTCAAGCAGAGCCCATCCTTGTATTTGGCGCTTCAAATGATGATCGAAAGGAAGTGTTCGCTCGTATCAAGGCGGACGAGCCGCTGTTTGATTTCTTTACCACGAATGAAATAGGCCACAGATTGTGGGCCGTCGACGAGCGTCACGCAGCTGCTTTACAATCATCGATGGAAAATCTCGAGGAATACTTTTTAGCAGATGGCCATCACCGTTACGGCAGCACTTGTAGGGTGGCCCAGTCCTTAGAGAGTAACACCGCAGCCCAGCACATTCTCACCATGTTTATGGATGAATCCGATCTTGGTATAGATTCCTTCGAACGTTGGGTGAAAGTGACTGCAGACGAGATTACCGTCGCCGATTTTGAAGCGAAATTTGAGGTGTCGCCAAAAGCGGGAGGCTTCGATGAAGTTGAAGGTGATCTAGAGTTATTCATTCAAGGACAGTGGTTCACAGTCGTTCTTCCGACTGCGGTCGAGCGTTCGTTGCCGCCGAGTTACCTGATGAACACTATTCTCGAGCCCATGTTAGGCATTAAAGATGCTAAAACGGACAAGCGAATTACCTACATTCATCAAGGCGATTGTGATCAAAGTGCGGCGATGGCTGTTAATGGTTCTAGGGTAGGTTTTAGATTGCCGCCGGTGAGTGTAGAAGTATTGAAAAAAACAGCGTTGGCTGGGGGGACAATGCCTCCGAAAAGCACCTATATTGCCCCCAAATTAAGAAGTGGGATGTTGCTCCATCTATTCAAATGAGTATAGCAGAATCTATTGAGAAATACCGCGCTGAATTAGGCGATGTACAGTTGGTTGCCGTGAGCAAGACAAAGCCAATAGAGGATTTGCAGGCAGCCTATGATTCGGGACAGCGTCATTTTGGAGAGAATAAAATCCAAGAAATGGCTGCCAAAAATGAAGTGCTCCCCAAGGATATATGCTGGCATATGATTGGCCACATACAAACCAATAAAATCAAATACATGGCGTCGTTTGTGCATTTGGTGCACGGGGTAGACCGCAAAAAGGTTTTGGTTGAGCTCAACAAGCAAGCCGCAAAGCACGGCAGGACGATTTCGTGTTTGCTTCAAATGCATATTGCCAAAGAGGATACAAAATTTGGTCTCGATGAAGGGGAGCTTCGAGAGGTTTTGACAGAATTGGACCAATACCCAAATGTCCGCGTGGAAGGCCTCATGGGTATGGCTACCAATACCTCCGATGATGAGGTAATAAGTGCGGAGTTCGCCTATCTGAAGTCGCTTTTCGATGAATTCCAAGAAGCCCTTGAATGGACCACATTGAGCATGGGTATGAGTGGTGATTATAAAACCGCAGTAGCCCACGGTTCTACCCTCGTTCGTATCGGCTCTGCTATATTCGGGGCAAGAAATTATTCGGCGTGAGGTTCTCAGTTATTGACATAGAATGTACCGGCGGCAACTGGGGTGCTGAAAAGATCATAGACGTAGCTGTGTTCGTGATGGAAGATGGTGAAATCGTCGATCAGTTCGTCTCCTTGGTGAACCCTCAAATGGCTATTGACCCATACGTAACCAAACTGACGGGCATTACCAACAAGATGGTTAGGACTGCGCCCAAGTTTTATGAGTTGGCAAAGCGTCTTGTAAAGATTACTGAGGGCACCACATTTGTGGCGCATAACATTGGGTTTGATTACAGGGTGTTTCAGCAAGAGTTTGAGCAGCTTGGGTTTGATTTTCACAGAGCGACCTTAGATACCATTCCTTATTGTGAGCGCATCTTCCCAGATTGGGAAAATTATGGGCTGAAAACAGTAGCTAAGGAGCTTGGACTAGTAAATTCTGCCCGTCACCGTGCTGAAGGAGATGCACGATTAACGGCTGATTTGCTGCGCATTTTACTTGAGAAGGATAGAGACAGCTATTTGGATAAGGTTTTCGTTTCAAAATCGGCCAGTGAGCAGCGTAACCCATTCAAGGAGCAGGTGAAGAACCTTCAAAACAAGGTGGGTATTTATTACATCTATAATGAAGCTGGAGAGCCTATTTACATTGGTAGTAGCAAGGACCTACAGAATAGTGTTAACAGACACTTCGTTGCCGACAATAAACTTGCTCTAGCCTTACAGGCAGACGCATATCGCTTAGAGGTAGAGCATATTGGCAATGAGGCTATAGCGCAGATTCAATACAAACGAACAGTGGATGCGCAGCGTCCGATGTACAACAATACCAAAAAGCGTAGTTTTCTGAATTTCGGCTTGTTTACAGAGCCTAAGAAGAGTGCGATGGTCGAGTATGTAAGGGTCTATCCTATACGTCACAAGGCGCCTCAATTTTATTTTGAAGGACCTAAAGCACTCTACGAATTCTTGCAGCGCGTGATGATGAACGAGGCGCTGGATCCGTTCACTTTTCTCCTCGATAAAGACCGCGAGCATTACTTTAAGCACACCAAGAATCTGCAGTGGAAGGCGAAGTCTAAAGAGCTGCCGTTGAGTAGATTGCGTGAGTATCTGTTTCCGCAAGAGGGCACCCTTATTGGTCCGGGTAGAAAAGAAAATGAGAAGTGTGCTATTTTGATCGAAGGAGGCCGAATCTTAGGGTATACCTATTTCTATCTCGCTACAGACGGAGTCAATAAAACACAGCTAAAGAAGCGAATGGTTGATATTGAGCACGATGCTTATGCCGCCGGTATAATACATCACTTCTACAGTAAGGGATACCTGAAATTGCTCGAGTAAGGATTATTTGAAGAAGTAAGCGAGACTTACTACTAACTGCGCTCTTCTCCGATCAAGCTCAAATTGGTAATCGGTTCCGTTATAATCATAATTAACATTACCAGCCAACATTCCGAATCCACTTTCATACTTGATTTCACCAAGTAATCTCCACAGTTTAATCCCCGCGTGAATATGCCAGCCCCAAGTGAAATTAGCGTCCACATCAGCTGTCCAAAGGTCACTTCTATTCGCAAATGGGATAGATGGTGTCGCACCTAACCCTGCAAAGGCAGGACCTATTTTTGCGCCGGCACTTATAGGAAAATCAAGACGCTGTACCGTTGAATTAATGGTAAATTCTGAACCTCCATCAGTTATAGCTATTGTTTCATCGAATTGGGTGTACAAGGCTTCACCGTGGACATAAACTGGAATGAGAGGTAAGCTTATTCGGGTAATCATTCCAAAATTGAAGCCATCACTGAATTCAGTCTGGATATTTGAAATGTCATAAGTCTGGTTGTTGACGATATCATTAATATCGTTAAGACTCAACGATTGCTGAGGTAGATTCATTCCACCTTTTACCCCAAATCGAATAATTTTGATCTGTCCGCTCATACCGGTGGTAATGGATAGAAGCGCAAGTAAAAGGTAGATTTTCAGCGTTTTCATTGATTGTATCCGTTAAACTTTAGTTCAACATCTGCAAATACTATTCCCAAAAGGTGGCGAGGTGGTTTTCTACGTTTGACTTAATGCGTTCCTCAGCACCCTCTAAAGGCGCTTGCTCAAACGACTTTCCTGTGATCTTCTCAAACAACTCGCGGTAACGGGTACTTACAAGATTTACAAAATCGTCTGTCATTTCAGGTACCTGCTGGCCTTCTTTTCCTTGAAAGCCATTTTCCATGAGCCACTCACGAACGAACTCTTTGCTAAGCTGACGCTGTGCTTCGCCTTTTTCTTGGCGCTCTGCATAGCCTTCGCTGTAGAAGTAGCGCGAGCTGTCTGGGGTGTGAATCTCATCAATCAACACAATGGTGCCGTCGGCTAATTTTCCGAATTCGTATTTGGTATCAACGAGGATAAGTCCGCGTTCAGCGGCCATCTCAGTACCGCGTTGGAACAAGGCACGCGTGTATTTCTCAAGCTTCAGGTAATCACCTTCACTAACGATACCCTTCGCAATAATGTCTTCACGAGAGATGTCCTCGTCGTGATCGCCATGCTCGGCTTTAGTCGCAGGGGTAATGATAGGCGCTGGAAAGGCGTCGTTTTCCTTCATCCCTTCTGGTAGGGTTACGCCGCATAATTCGCGTAGACCGCTCTTGTAGGTGCGCGCAGCGTGGCCTGCAAGGTAACCGCGGATCACCATCTCTACTTTGAACGGCTCGGCACGCTGACCAATAGTTACCTGAGGATCTGGAGTGACCGCTCGCCAGTTTGGAACAATGTCCTCAGTAGCTACTAAGAAATGCTCGGCAATCTGATTCAATACTTGGCCTTTTCCTGGAATTGGACGCGGCAATACTACATCAAAAGCAGAAATACGGTTAGAGGCCACCATCACCAATACATCTTGGCCGATGGTATAGACGTCGCGAACCTTTCCGCGGTAAAAGTTGGTCTGTCCTGAAAATTGATACGTTGGCTCTTGATTCATGATCAATCTTTTTTCTCGTAAGCGGTAATAATCTTTTTAACTAATGGGTGACGGATTACATCTCGGCCGTCGAGTTGTACAAACCCAATTCCCTTAACACCATTCAATGTCGTGATGGCCTCTTTGAGCCCACTTTTCTGGTGTTTTGGCAAATCGATCTGTGAGGTATCTCCAGTAATAATGAAGCGTGCATTTTCACCCATACGCGTCAAAAACATCTTCATCTGAGAAGTAGTCGTATTTTGACTTTCATCGAGAATGACGTAAGCATCGTCAAGTGTTCTACCGCGCATAAAGGCAAGCGGAGCAATCTCTATAGTCCTGTTTTCTAGATAAAATTCGAGCTTCTCCTTCGGAATCATATCTCGCAGTGCATCGTATAGCGGTTGCAAGTAAGGGTCCAATTTTTCTTTCAAATCCCCGGGCAAGAATCCCAAATTTTCACCGGCTTCCACAGCAGGACGCGTCATGATGATTCTACGCACCTCTCTGTTTTTTAGTGCTGCAACTGCCAAAGCGACTGCAGTATAGGTCTTACCTGTTCCTGCAGGACCAATGGCAAAGACTAGATCGTTGGTCATCGAACTTTCCACCAATTTGTGTTGGTTGGTGGTCTTTGCTTTAATGATGCGACCTTGAGGGCCGTGAAGAATAACTTCGTCTTTGAGCATGGTGTGTTTGGTACGTGCAGTATCCTTTGCCTGAATGAGCTCCTCTAATGCTCGATCGTCGAGGCGCTTGTTTTTACTGACATAGGCCACAATAGCTTCGAGTTTGTCCTCAAATTCTTCCAGTGTTTCTTCTGGTCCCGTAACCTTTATTTCGTGGCCACGAGCAACAATTTTAAGTGCTGGAAAGTAAGCGCCAATCTGCTTCAGATAGGTGTTGCTTGGCCCATACAACTGGGCTGGATCAGCCGACGTGAGTTCAAAAACTTTTTGTGTCAATTACTGCTGTGTTGAGTACTGTTTTAGAAGGCGGAATTGCCTTACTTTTGACAAAGTAACTACATTTTCACCAATACACCACCTGCACCAGCGAGCATCTATGGGAATAATCACATTAATATCGGATTACGGACTGCGCGACAATACTGTCGCTCGGTTAAAGATTCGTTTAATGCGTCGCATAGAAGAGGCTAGGTTGTTGGATATCAGTCATTTGGTGGAGCCTCATAATATTCTCGAAGCGGCGCATATGCTCAGGGGTGTGTACCGTGACTTTCCAAAGGGCACCATTCACTGTGTCATGATAGGGACCTCTCCAATGGAAGGCGGCGAATACATCTGTTTAAAAGCGTGTGGCCAATTCTTTTTAAGCACCAATAACGGGTTGCTTACCAGCGTCCTGAAGAACGAGAAAATAACAGGGGCGAGAATGTTAGACATCCGCGGCATAGATCCTAACGATGAAAAAGAATTGTTCGCAGCGGCAGCATCACACTTGTTTAGCGGAGGAAAGATAGAAATGCTCGGTCCGGCCATCACTTCTGTGAAGAAGGTAAAAGAGCCTGCTGCTGGTATAGGCGATTTTGCCATTAGTGGCAACGTAGTCTATATCGACCGCATGGGAACGTGTGTGACGAATATTTCTCGCGAGAGTTTCCAGAACCAATTGAAGGGGAGGACCTTCTCAGTGGAATTGGCCCGCAATAGAAGCATGAAGAAAATTTACGACCGTATCGCTGACGTACCGCAAGGAAAATTAGCGGCCCTTTGGAACGAAGAAGGCATGCTTTCTATCGCCGTGGGTAAGAGTGGAGGTGAACATATCCGAGGCAGTAATGAATTAATCGGAATGAAGATTCACGATTGGGTACGTATTGATTTCGTATGATTGAACGCATTGTGAAATTAGCCATTGACCCGAGCTCGGAACAGGGCGCTACTTTTCGTGCGATTTTTGCCGAAAGCAAAAATCGCATCGCCGGTCAGCCCGGTTGCCACGGTGTACACCTACTCGAGAGTGAAGGACATTTCTTCACGCATAGCCTTTGGGAAAGTGAGGCCGATTTAAATGCATACCGCCAAAGTGCGTTATTTGGAAAAGTATGGCCAAAGACGAAAGCGTTATTTTACGATAAACCCCAGGCATGGACGTGCCATAAGACCGACAGCAGCGAAGCATGATTGCACAACTAAAGAAAGAACTACAGCTCTACTTTTCGGGCATCTTAGGCTATTTGATTATCGGCATTTACTTGCTCGTGAACGGCTTGATGCTTTGGATATTTAACGGACCCTTTAATCTGCTTGAGGGCGGTTACGCTTCATTGACCAACTATTTTGGCCTTGCGCCATGGGTGTTCCTATTTCTCATTCCAGCCGTAAGCATGCGCGTCTTTAGCGATGAGATTCGTTCGGGGATGATGGAGCTTTTAGCGGTACGCCCGATTTCAACAACACAGCTTGTTGTCGCCAAATACCTTGGAACACTTTCGGTAGTGGTGTTGAGCATTGCCCCTACACTCATCTACCTTTGGAGCATGAGCGCTCTGGGTTCTCCGGTTGGGAACCTTGATTGGGGTGCAGCAATAGGGTCATTTATTGGTCTTCTAGCCTTGGGGGCAGCCTATACTGCAGTGGCACTTTTCGCCAGCGCGCTTACCTCCAACAATGTGGTAGCCTTTGTTTTAGGGGTAGCACTTAACATGGGCATGTACCTTGGGTTCGAGGCGTTGGCAGATATCTATAAATTTAGCGGTTGGGAACTCACGGTACGCCAGTTTGGCTTTAACGAACATTATACTTCTGTATCACGTGGCGTTCTGGACGGCCGTGATTTAGGGTACTTTATCGGTGTAGTACTACTGTTCCTCTCTGGAACATTCATCGTGCTCAGTAGACGTCATCTCCACGCGACAGTACGTACAAAAATAGCCTACCTCGTAGGTGCAGTATTGGTTGTTCTTATCAGCCAAAGCGTACGGTTCAGAATAGATTTAACCGAAGAGGGAAGGTACTCACTGAGCGAAGGCACGGAATCTTTATTGGACCAGGTGGAAGAGCCCATGCTTATCAAGGTCTACCTCGAGGGCCAATTCCCTGCGGGTTTTGAGCGCCTAAAGCTTGAAACGCAATTCATGCTCGAAGAATGGAGTGCACGCAACGGTAATGTGTTTTTTGAATTTATCAATCCGAACGAAGCGGAAAAGCAAGCGGAGTTTAAAAACCAATTGGCCACCAAAGGCATAAATGCTGTGCAGCTTCAAGTGAAAACTAAGGACGGTGAAAGCGTGCTCAATGTTTTTCCAGCGGCGGTGATGAGCTATAAAGAAAAAGAAGAGACGGTCATC
>CBFHHP010000029.1:0-2993 GCA_965655745.1 uncultured Schleiferiaceae bacterium | reverse complement strand
TCCCACTATTGGGGCCAACTGCCCATCCTGCGGTGGCCAACCTCAATGCGGTCAAAGGAGAATTTACGAGCACCCTCGATACATTAGAAGCTCCCGGCATTCTGAAAACCCCATTGTTGCTGAGCTCAACCAATGCCAAGAGCACACCTGCGCCGCATACAGTGAGTTTAGAAACATTATACAACCGTCCAGACCCACGCACCTTCCGCAGTAAAGACCTGTTGGCAGGTGTACTCCTTGAAGGAAGTTTTGAAAGTGCCTATGCCAATAGGATTGCGCCGCGTACTGCGGGTAATGCCTTGCCACAGATCAAGGAGAGTGCACCAACGAGCATTGCTGTTTTCAGTGACGGTGATATCATTCGCAACCAAGTGAACCTCATTAATCCGGAGCTCCCTCGTGGACAACCCTTACCGCTGGGCTTTGATCAGTACACGAACATCCAATACGGCAATGACGATTTGCTCTTGAATCTTGCAGACTACATGTTGGACGACCGAGGACTGATGGAAACGCGTACCCGCGACATCAAATTGAGATTGCTCAGCGAAGAGAAATTGACCAATGAAGCAGCCAAGTGGAAAGCAATCAATGTGGCCTTACCGGAGCTGCTGTTATTGCTTGTTGCCGGTATGTTGACCCTATACAGAAGAAGAAAATATGCACGTTAAAATCAGTTTATATAGCCTACTATTGGCCCTCGTTGTCGTGAGCTGTGGCTCCCCAGCGCAAAGCGACGGCATGGAAGAACTTAAGGCACAATACGACTTTGCCATTGCCGATACGGCAAGCATTACAAAGGTTGTCATTAGCGATAAGAAACCTTCACAGGTAGTTCTTCAGCGCACTGATAATGGTTGGTTGGTAGACGGACAGCATCCTGTTCGTAAAGACGCTATCGAAGTGTTGCTGGAAACTTTGGGCAGTGTAACGCTCAAGAATTTTGTTTCCAAGAGTGCTGTACCTGCAGTGAATCAGCGTATGGAGGTGTACGGCAAATGGGTTGAGGTATATAGTGGAGATGAATTAGTGAAAAGCTATATCGTCGGTACAGAAACACCGGATATGTTAGGTACGTATTACCGCATGGTCGATTCAGAATTGCCTTTTTCTGTTTACATCCAAGGTTTTAATGGGTATTTGACCACCCGATTTTTTACAGAGCCTTCTATGTGGCGCGACAGAACCATATACGGTCTGGCTCCAGAGAAGATTGAAAGTATCGAGATGAATGTGAATGGACCTGAGGGCTTCTTTTGGATGATTACGCGCAAAGAGGGTGATGATTTAAATATTCCTGCGAATGATGCAGGCAGTTGGTCTCTGGTGGGCGGTGAGTTCGAGCCATTGCCGTACAGCAATCCACAACTGCTCTATTCGGCGGTGGCTGCTGTTCGCACATTGAAGTATGAAGGTGCCGTAGTCTCCACAGATAACATTTGGGAGAAGAAAGACAGTATTTTTAATTCGACGCCTGCCTTTTCATTCTATGTGCATACCACCGACGGAGAGATCTTGGAGACCCGTGCATTTTACAAGAAAACAGAAGGTATCTTGGTAGGAGAAGACGGTACACCGCACGAGTGGGATCCCGACAGATTCTATGCGGAGTTGCCGGATGGAAGAATGGCACTTATACAGCGCTACGGCTGGCGTAACCTCATGTTGACCCCTTGGGAGTTTAACTAGCGGTTATTAACAAAAACCTGTGATTAAAAAAAGAATTGGACACGGATAAAACTTACCTGTCCGATTATCTTTGTTTACTATCAATTGATAAGACGACCTATTATGAAATTCATCGTATCTAGTTCTAAGCTGTTGAAACAACTCCAACTTATTGGAGGAATCATTCAAAGCAACAATACCCTGCCCATTTTAGACAACTTTCTTTTTGAGTTGAAACAAGGCGAGTTGGTAGTGAGTGCTTCTGATCTAGAAACGACGATGAGTGTCAATCTTGAAGTCGAAACAGAAGATGTCGGTTCTGCCGCGGTACCTGCGAAGGTGTTGATGGACACGTTGAAGACGTTCCCTGAGCAGCCTTTGACCTTCACTTTTGACGAAGGTTCGCACACAATTGAATTGTCTTCAGATTACGGTAAGTATTCTTTGGCCTTTATCGACGGTGATGAATTCCCAAAATTCCCAGAGCTTGAGGACGCAATATCTACAACACTTCCTGCTGAGGTCTTGGTTACAGCCATTGGTAAAACGTTGTTCGCAACAGGAAACGACGAGCTTCGTCCAGTGATGAGTGGGGTTTTCTTCCAGTTCGATTCAAACGGCTTAACCTTCGTAGCCACAGATGCTCACAAGCTTGTGCGCTACAGAAGAACGGACCTAGGCGCAGAGAGCACTGCTGAGTTCATCATGCCGAAGAAGCCGCTGAATATGCTTCGTGGTTCATTGAGCTATGATTCTTCGGAGGTGAAGGTGGTTTACAACAATACCAATGCACAGTTCTCGTTTGACAACGTGGTAATGGTATGTCGATTGATTGACGGCAAATACCCGAACTACGAGGCCGTAATTCCTCAATCCAACCCAAATGTCATGTTGGTAGATCGCAGCGCATTCTCCTCTTCAGTGAAGCGTGTGGCTATTTTCTCAAATAAGACAACGCACCAGATTCGTTTGCGTATCGCAGGCGCAGAAATGGGCATCAGTGCAGAAGATCCAGATTTCAGCAACAAGGCGAACGAGCGCTTGGCCTGTGATTACCAAGGCGATGACATGGAGATAGGCTTTAACAGTCGCTTCTTGTTGGAGATGCTTGGCAACCTAGGTTCTGACAATGTTCGTATGGAAATGAGCGCACCGAATCGCGCAGGAATCCTTATCCCAGCAGATGGTGTTGACGAAGGTGAAGATCTACTAATGTTGGTAATGCCAGTGATGCTCAATCACTAAGCTCTCAGCAATTATTTTCTTGGATCCAAGGTAGTTGGCACCCTTCCATTGGTTGGTGCTACCTCTAAATTTTGAACGAG
>CBFHHP010000028.1:22511-25891 GCA_965655745.1 uncultured Schleiferiaceae bacterium | reverse complement strand
GACGATACGATCTCTGGCTTTATTACTGGCTGGCAGTTGAGCAATGCAATTACTGCAGGATACTTCGATATCCGATTGTATTCATACAACTATACGAGTGTGACAGGCCAGACCGCTTCTGTTCGAGTTAAGCAGCGTAAATCTGTTTCTTGGGCAGCCCCAGTTGGTCTGACGTCTGGAACATTAACCGCTGGAAACTCAGCGTCTAAGTCGTTACTAGTTACAGTAACAAACTTGGCGGTGGGAACTTATAACACCAGCGTTATTTTCGAAACGAACGATCCTTCCGATCCATTCTACAGTGTTCCTATGACGGTGAATGTGGTTAGTAAACCAGATATGGACCTGAGTTTAAATGCTCTGAATTATGGTACCATTTATGATACACAGCCCAATTCGACTTCTATAACAGTAGAAAATAACGGATGTACAGATTTGACCATAACAAATGTTACAAGTAATAATTCGCATTTTGTTCCCGGTTGGACCTCGCAGACTATTGCTGCTGGTTCTTCTGCAACTTTACCAGTGACGTTTACGGCAACAACTCCTGGGCTGCAAACGGGTATTTTAACATTTGCGAATAATGATAGTGTGCAGTTGGTGACAATGCAAGCGAATGTAGTTTTCGCGCCTGTTGCTGATTATCAGTATTCTATTCAAAATACATGTACTGGACTGGTTAATTTTTCCAATGAGAGTACAAATGGTTCTCAGTATTATTGGTCATTTGGTGATGGCTATTTCTCTGCGGCGTTGAATCCATCGCATACCTACATTAAACCGGGCTCTTATTCTGTGATGTTGGTCACTTCAAATGGCGGAGGCTCAGATACCACCTATAAAACGGTGACTTTGAACGATGTTCTCTACGTAGATTTTGCCTTCCCAAATACTATACAAGCAGGTCAAGCAGCACAATTTATTGACTCTTCAATGTACCCTGTTTCTTGGCAGTGGTTCTTCGGTGATGGAAATAACAGTACCACTCCGAACCCACAGCATACGTATGCCAACAAGGGAACCTACATCGTGACGCTCTTAGCTCAAAACAGTGCGGGCTGTTCAGGCAGCGAAAACAAGCAAATCGATGTACTTAGTGGAATTGGTATTGATGAGTCGGCTCCAGAGGACCTTACCATATATCCAGTACCTACGACTGGTAGGCTGACGGTTGAAACAACCGCTGAGGTCCAGAGTATATCGGTGTACAACATGACTGGTCAGTTCATTACTGAAGTCCATGGAGAGCGCAGTCTGGATCTAAGCACACTACCTGCGGGAACGTATATGATACGTATTGCGGGCGAATCCTGGATCACCTACCGCAACTTAGAGCTCTTGAAATAGGGCGAAAATTTTAGGACATAAACAACCCCCCGAGGCGCAGCGCGCCTCGGGGGGTTGTTTTTTCTATCGATTAGAATTACAATCCGAATGCTCCTTTAAAGCTATCTAGGTAATCGAGCTTTTCCCAAGTAAATAGTTCTACTTCTGCTTCTAGGACGGTCTGTCCGTCTGCAGAGAGGAATTTCTTAGTTACTACCTCGTTTTTACGTCCCATGTGACCGTATGCAGCAGATTCGCTGTACATCGGCTGACGCAGTTTAAGGTTTTGCTCAATAAGACCTGGACGTAGGTCGTACAATTCTTTGACTTTTGCTGCAATTTCACCGTCGGTAAAATCAACCTTCGAGGTACCGTAAGTATCAACGAATACGCCCATAGGTTCAACAACACCAATGGCATAAGATACCTGCACGAGTACTTGATCACATACACCGGCAGCTACCAAGTTCTTTGCAACGTGACGAGTTGCATACGCAGCTGAGCGATCCACTTTAGAAGGATCTTTTCCTGAGAATGCGCCACCACCGTGCGCGCCTTTACCACCGTAGGTATCTACAATGATTTTTCGGCCCGTCAATCCAGTATCACCGTGCGGTCCGCCGATAACGAACTTTCCGGTAGGGTTGATGTGGTATTTGATGTCGTCACCGAATAAGGCTTGGATATCTTCAGGAAGTTCAGCCTTAACTCGTGGGATAACAATATTTACGATATCCTCCTTGATTTTTGCGAGCATGACTTCATCATTGGCATCAAAATCGTCGTGCTGTGTACTCACTACAATGGCTTCGATGCGTTCAGGACGGTTATCGTCGCTGTATTGAATAGTTACCTGAGATTTTGCATCTGGACGCAAGTATGGAATCTCTGTTGCTTCTCTACGAATATCTGCCAAAGTCTGAAGGATTCTGTGACTTAGATCTAATGCAAGAGGCATATAGTTCTCAGTTTCGTTTGAAGCATAACCAAACATCATACCTTGATCACCAGCTCCTTGATCTTCAGGATTACCGCGATCTACACCACGGTTGATATCATCACTTTGCTCGTGGATAGCACTCAGGATGCCACACGAGTTGGCATCGAACATGTATTCACTTTTGGTGTAACCAATTCTTTCAATCACACCGCGAGTAATTTTCTGTACATCTAAGTATGCATTAGATTTTACCTCACCAGCAAGCACCACTTGACCCGTAGTTACAAGTGTTTCACAAGCAACTTTCGAGTTTGGATCAAAGGCTAAAAAGTTATCAATAATTGCGTCTGAAATTTGATCAGCCACCTTATCTGGGTGCCCTTCTGACACGCTTTCTGATGTAAAGAAATACGACATCTCTTCCTTATTATTAGGGTTATTGTAATCAATTTTAATGGAGAGAGAAGGCTGCTTGCGGAGTTTGACGCTGGTCTGTTTTTAGCATTTTTTACTGTGGTTGCAAGCAGTCAAATCCTTCCACGGTGTCAAAAGTAGAAAAGAAATTAGTTTTTCTAAGTCAAGTCGACAAAAAATCAAAAAATCGCTTTAATTTTACGCCGCTATCAAGAAAGACTGAGGGATTGGGCCCTGAGATGTCTTGGCAACCCGGAAGTGCCGGGTGCCACAACCCACCTCAAAAAAGAGGAATGATACGGATCACAGTTGCATCTCCGCCTTTCTTTATAGCCACCTAACACTAATGGAGATGAGCGTTAAAAAGGCTTTAGAAGAAAAAATTCTGGTTTTAGACGGTGCCATGGGTACCATGATTCAAGCGTACAAGTTTGAGGAAGAAGACTATCGTGGCGAACGTTTCAAAGAGTATGCACATCCTCTAAAAGGTAACAACGACCTTTTGGTTCTTACCCAACCTCAAGCCATTGAAGATATTCACTTGGCTTATTTGGAGGCTGGCGCTGATATTTTAGAGACCAATACCTTCAATTCGAATTCTATTTCTATGGAAGATTACCACATGAGTAATCTCGTAGAAGAACTCAATGTACAGGCCGTTGCTTGCGCACGCCGTGCTATTGAACGCTATCAAGCG
>CBFHHP010000028.1:19397-22411 GCA_965655745.1 uncultured Schleiferiaceae bacterium | reverse complement strand
TTGTTTGCTGCTCAAGATGCTATTGAAGCGAGCGGAAAAGAAGTTGAAATCATGTTGAGCGGGACTATTACAGATGCTTCCGGACGTACACTTAGCGGGCAGACGACGGAGGCATTCTTAATCTCAGTAAGTCACTCTCCATTATTAAGTGTTGGTTTGAATTGTGCCTTGGGTGCCAAACAATTAATGCCTTATCTGCAAACATTGGATGCCAAAGCGCCGTTTGCTGTTAGTGCGCACCCGAATGCGGGATTGCCAAATGCTTTTGGAGAATACGACGAGACACCGGAGCAGATGGCTGCGCAGATAAAAGATTATTTGGATTTGAATTTGATCAATATCATCGGCGGTTGTTGCGGTACATCACCGGCACATATTAAAGCCATCGCCGATCTGTCTAAGAACTATACCCCTAGAACATATGAGCACTAACCTTCCACCTCGCCCTATGCGCCTGAGTGGGTTAGAACCACTCGTAATTACTGAGGAGACCAACTTTGTCAATGTTGGAGAGCGCACGAACGTAACGGGTTCTCGTAAGTTTTTACGCTTGATTAAAGAACGTCAATTCGACGAAGCACTAGACATTGCACGCGACCAAGTAGAAGGCGGCGCTCAGATCTTAGACGTGAATATGGACGAAGGGATGATTGATGGGGTAGAAGCCATGACGACCTTCTTGAACCTTATTGCTGCAGAACCGGATATCGCGCGCATTCCTATCATGATTGACTCTTCCAAATGGGAGATTATCGAGGCGGGATTGAAGTGCGTTCAAGGAAAATGTGTGGTTAATTCCATTTCCTTGAAGGGCGGTGAAGAAGAGTTCATCCATCAAGCCACCATCATCAAGCGCTTCGGTGCGGCAGTCATTGTTATGGCATTTGATGAGGACGGCCAGGCAGATAGCTACGAGCGTCGCATTGAGATCTGTGAGCGTTCTTACAAGATACTCACCGCGAAAGTAGGCTTCCCACCAGAAGACATCATTTTCGATCCGAATATTTTCCCTGTAGCTACTGGTATGGAGGAGCATCGCTTAAACGCATTGGACTTTTTCCGTGCGACCAAATGGATCCGCGAAAACCTTCCGTACGCCAAAGTGAGCGGTGGGGTGAGCAACGTGAGCTTTAGCTTCCGAGGTAACAATACGGTTAGAGAGGCTATGCATGCTTCCTTTTTATACCACGCCATTCAAAACGGTATGAGTATGGGCATTGTGAACCCTACGATGCTTGAGGTTTACGAGGAAGTAGATAAAGAATTAATGACCTACATCGAGGATGTCTTGCTCGATCGAAAAGACGATGCGACAGAACGATTGCTCGAATTTGCGCAGACCGTAGAGGGTACCGTTAAAGACGAGGCGAAGGTTCTCGAGTGGCGAAACGAGCCGGTAGCAAAGCGTCTAGGACATGCTCTTATCAAAGGAATTACCGAATTTATTGACGAAGATGTCGAGGAAGCACGCCAGCAGTTCGAGCGCCCATTAGAAGTGATCGAAGGTCCGTTGATGGACGGAATGAATGTCGTAGGTGATCTTTTTGGGGAAGGGAAAATGTTTTTGCCCCAGGTAGTGAAGAGTGCCCGCGTGATGAAAAAGGCGGTTGCCTATCTTCTGCCTTACCTAGAAGCAGAGAAGGCGGAGGGCGGCAGCTCGAGCGCCGGTAAAGTCTTACTTGCTACAGTAAAAGGCGATGTGCACGATATTGGTAAGAACATTGTGGGTGTTGTACTCGCATGTAACAACTTTGAAATCATTGACCTTGGGGTGATGGTGCCGCCAGAGAAGATTCTACAAGCTGCTCAAGAGCACCAAGTGGACATCTTGGGACTCAGTGGACTAATCACACCATCTTTGGATGAAATGATCCATATCGCCAAGGAAATGGAGCGCATGAATATGCACATTCCATTGCTTATTGGTGGCGCGACCACTTCAAGAGCGCATACTGCCGTGAAGATTGATCCAGAGTACAGCGGTGCAGTAATGCACGTAAGCGATGCCAGCCGTGCAGTAGGTGTGAGCTCCAAGCTACTTTCAAGCGAAGGGCCTACTTATGTATTGCAAGAGAAAGCCTCGCTTGAAAAAGTGAGAGAAGGGTATGCGAAGCAACGCGAGCGTAAAGCTTTGGTGCCTTTCGAATTTGCGCAGCAGAATAAACCAAAATTGGTCTTTGATAAAACGACTGTTCCTACGCCAAAATTCATTGGCAGCAGACAGGTGCACGATATTGCTGTGGCTGATGTCATTCCATACATCGACTGGACGCCGTTCTTCCAGACTTGGCAGCTCTTTGGAAAGTACCCGAGAATTCTTGAGGATAAGGTGGTAGGTGAAGAAGCCAAGAAGCTCTTTAAAGATGCACAGGCCATGCTTCGTAATATCAAGAAGGGCGGATGGCTCACGCTAAAAGCTGCTTACGGTATTTTCCCGGCCAACAGTGCCGGTGAAGAAATTAAGCTTGGCGAAAATGGGAAATTAGGTAGTTTCTATGCCCTGCGTCAGACGGGAGAGAAGTCTAAATTCCAAAGTCTTGCAGATTTTGTAGCTCCAGAAGGAAGTGTGCAAGATTATGTCGGATGTTTCGCAGTAACGGCAGGCTTGGATATTGAAGGTCCATTAAAGCAATTTGAGGATGCTATGGACGATTATAACGCCCTGATGTTAAAGGCATTGGCGGACCGGTTGGCCGAAGCACTGGCAGAATACCTTCACCTTCGCATGCGTCGTGAGTTCTGGGGGTATGCACCGGACGAGCAACTGACCAATGACGATCTCATCGCAGAGAAATACAGCGGGATTCGTCCTGCACCGGGATACCCGGCATGTCCTGACCACTTGGATAAAGAGACCATTTTTGAGCTGTTGCAGGCTAAGGAAATAGGAATGACTTTGACTGAAAGTCTCGCCATGTATCCGGCGGCAAGTGTGAGCGGTTATTACTTCGCTCATTCGGAAAGCAAATATTTCGCCGTAGGAAAATTGGCCAAAGATCAAGTCGAGGCCTACG
>CBFHHP010000028.1:16223-19304 GCA_965655745.1 uncultured Schleiferiaceae bacterium | reverse complement strand
TTACGCAGCTATGCGCGGGATCAGCATGGAGCTTGCTGAGAAATGGTTAGCTCCGAACTTAAATTATTGATATGAAGATTACTGATATACTAGCGAATGCCAAAGGGTGTGAATTCACCTTTGAAATTTTACCGCCGCTAAAAGGGCAGAAGGCCCAAGAAATTTTCGACCACATTGATCCGTTGATGGAATTTAAGCCTCCGTTTATTGACGTGACCTACCACAGAGAGGAAACGGTATATAAGCGTCTTCCAAACGGTCTATTACAAGAAAAGGTCGTGCGAAAGCGTCCAGGTACTGTAGGGATTTGTGCTGCATTAATGCACCGTTACCAAACAGAGGCGGTTCCTCATGTACTTTGCGGTGGGTTTACTAAAGAGGACACGGAAAACGTACTTATTGATCTCAACTTCCTCGGTATAGAAAATGTGGTGGCCCTTCGTGGGGATCAAGCAAAAGGTGAGAGCTACTTCACACCAAAGCCAGACGGTAACAATTTTGCTATTGATTTAGTGAAGCAAATCAATGATCTTAATCAAGGCAATTACTTGGATGAAGATTTACAGAACTCTATGGCGACTGACTTTTGTATCGGCGTAGCGGGCTATCCTGAGAAGCACTTTGAAGCTCCTTCGTTGAATATTGATATCGAACACCTTAAAGCGAAAGTCGATGCGGGTGCAGATTACATTGTGACCCAGCTGTTCTTCGACAACAGCAAGTTCTTTGCGTTTGTCGATAAATGTCGTGAGGCAGGTATAACTGTGCCTATTGTGCCAGGCTTGAAACCGTTGGTCACCAAGCGTCAATTGAGCATTCTACCGCAGATTTTCCATGTGGATATACCTGATACGCTCGCGATTGAGGCGTTGAAGTGTGAAGATAATGCTGAGGTCCGCCAAGTGGGTATCGAATGGTGTATCCAACAGAGCAAGGAGCTCAAGGATGCAGGCGTACCTGTACTGCACTACTACAGCATGGGCAAAAGCAAGAATATCTACGAGATCGCCAGCGCGATTTTCTAAGATTTAAAGGTATTTCGAAGCCCAGCTGTCCGCTAGGTCTAATGTGCCCATTCCGCTTTCTTGTAAAGTAGCCGCGGTGGTATTCATAACTTGGGTCTTGGGTCCAATTTTCCCTTCGGCAATGGCAGTTTTCAGGTCTAAGGTAGAGTAGGAGGTAAATGTTCCGTTCTCTATCACGTGCACGAGCATGCGATTGAAAAAGTCTAGGTGATGTTTAGAACCAAACTTTTGAAGCAAGTGCACACTTTTATCAATACTACATCCCGTGGCTTGTTGCTGGGATTCGTCAACGGCAATGATTAAAAACTGATCGGCAATAATTCGGTACGCTGCTGCTAGCTGGGCGCCGTGGGCCCTCCAGCCACCAACGAATTCATCCATAATTCCTTTGAGCTCTGCAGCTTGAGTGGTGCTCATTGGAGTCTTAAGTCCATAGAACCACATGCGTGATTCTGGATTCATCGTGTGCATTCCCATAATTATAGATCTTCTGCTAGGGCAATCATTTCAGCAAGGTCTAGTACTTGAACCTCTTCCTCCTTTTCACGGTTCTTCACACCGTCGGTAAGCATCGTATTGCAGAAAGGACAACCAGCGACAACTATTTCTGCTTTGGTTTCGAGTGCTTCATCAGCCCGAACGTGGTTGATCTCGGCATCCCCTTTTTCCGCTTCCTTAAACATCTGTGCACCCCCAGCACCACAGCACAGGCCGTTTTGCTTGCAACGGCGCATCTCTTTGAGTTCCACGTCTAGCTTTTCTAGTAAAGCACGCGGAGCTTCGTATTCGTCATTTGCACGACCGAGGTAACAAGGATCGTGGAAGGTGATTTTCTTGCCTCGGAATTGACCACCCTCAACTTTCAATCGGCCTTCTTTGAGCAGTCCGTTTAGAAATTGACTGTGGTGTTCGACCCTGTACTCACCACCGAGTTCAGGATATTCGTTTTTTAAGGTGTTGAAGCAGTGAGGGCAGGTGGTAACAATGTGTTTCACACCATAGCCGTTGAGAACTTCGATGTTCATCATGGCTTGCATTTGGAACAGGAATTCATTGCCGGCACGTTTTGCCGGATCGCCTGTACAGCCTTCTTCTGTACCAAGAACGGCGAAGCTTACACCGCAGTGGTGTAAGATTTTCGCCATAGCCTTGGTAATCTTCTTCGCTCTATCATCAAAACTGCCGGCACAGCCTACCCAAAACAGTACTTCCGGCGCTTGGCCAGAGGCATTCATTTGTGCAAGTGTAGGTACTGAGAAGGTGGTCATAATTTGATGTGATAGAGTTAGGTAAAGTGTTTAGTCTTCGAAGACTTGAATAGTGGTCTCTTTGTCTACTAGGTCGGTAAATTTACCGGTGTAACGAGTAGCACGTACAATGTGGTTGTCTACCCAGTGGTAGTTTCCACCGCGCGGTTTACCCATTAGTAAACCGTGCCATTTGAAGCCGTTTTCTTTCAGCCACTTTTCAGTGACTTCACGGTGGTCTTCTGTACGGGAGGTAAAGAAGGTAATTACATGACCTTCATCGTACCACTTGTTCAAGGTATCCAACGCATCTGGGTACAACTTCGCAGTAGCCATGCGCTCCGGTTCCTCGTTTGGTATATCGTCACAGATGGTGCCATCAATGTCGATAAGGTAATTCTTGATTTCTTCAGGCAGCATTGGGCTGATCAGCTGGCCGTCTTCAGATGCTTCGCGTAATAGGTTGTCGATGTGAGCATTTGCGCTTTTTTCCATGTGTGTGTTTTAACGCGTTTAAAGAATTACTGTTTGTATTTGGGTTGTTTTTGGTGCTATTCGTTGATCCAATTGGCTCTGTCCATTTGTGAAAATGGCCATGGCGCTCCATTGTTCTCGACGTTCGTCATCATGGCATTGAGCTCGGCTGGTGCACTGCTCTCTTCCATGGTGGCGAAGTTACGGAGTTGCATGATGATATTCAAAGGATCTATATCAACTGGACAAGCTTGAACACAGGCATTACATGAGGTACATGCCCAAAGTTCTTCTTGTGTGATATAATCGCCAAGGAGTGTTTTTCCGTCCTCCTT
>CBFHHP010000028.1:4816-16127 GCA_965655745.1 uncultured Schleiferiaceae bacterium | reverse complement strand
CTTGAATTCGCCGTTGGTTTCGATGTTTTTACCGATCTCGTCTATACGGTCACGGGTATCCATCATGATTTTACGCGGACTTAATTTTTTACCGGTGAGGTTGGCAGGGCATTCACTCGTACAACGGCCGCATTCCGTGCAGGTGTAAGCGTTTAAAAGATTGACCCAGCTTAGGTCCATGGCATCTTTTGCTCCAAATTTTTCTATCGGCCCATCGGATGGCGGCGCTGCGAAAGGATCAGCCTCAGGGTCCATCATGAGCTTGACCTCTTTGGTCACAGTGGCATTATTGGCAAACCTTCCTTTCGCTTCGAGATTTGCGTAATAGGTATTTGGAAAGGCAAGTATGATGTGGAAATGCTTGGAGAAGGGCAGGTAATTCAAGAAGGCAAGAATTCCTGCGATATGGATCCACCAGAAGAATCGTTCCATCAAATGAAGGGTACTGTCGCTGAGGCCGGACCACAAAGGCGCTATGCTGTGACTCACGATGAAGCTATGCTCGCTTGAGGTGAAGTTTTCTTCTACCGCATTCATATTCAATAAGGCGAACATGAGTGCAACTTCAATGTAAAGAATGATGTTGGCGTCTTTGAATGGCCATCCTTCCATCTCTGGCTTATGAAATCGATCTAGCTTACCGATATTTCTTCTCCACCAAAAAATGACTACGGTTACAATAGTGGCTACAGCCAAAATCTCGAAGAATGAAATAATGACATCATAAGCGCCGCCTAAAAAATGTGCAAAGTACCTGTGGGTGCCAAAGATGCCGTCAATGATAATTTCGAGTACCTCGATATTGATAATCAAAAAGCTCGCGTAGATGATAAAGTGCAAGAAACCAGCAATCGGTCTGGCTTGCATTTTACTTTGTCCAAAAGCGACCCTAAGCATGTTTTCTCGTCTACCCGACGCGTTGTCTGAGCGATCTACATCCCGTCCTAGCAATATGTTACGGCGAATACGACCAACATTTTTTGAGAACCAAAAAATGGCGCCGCCTAATAACGCTACGAAAATGACATTGGGTAGGAATTGCATGGTTTAGTTGCCGTCTTTTTCATCAAGCTTTTGTTCGATGGCTTGAATCTCTTGTTCTGTGTATCGAGTGCGGGTACCAAACACGCTCACGTGGAGGTATTTATTTGGGTTGTACTTGATGTCTAACAATAATCTATTCAGGTTGTTGGTGGCTTCGATAAGATTTGTGTACACTTCATCGTCAGTGATCAGCTTTGACGCCGAGTTCTGTCCATTTTGCAACTCCGCCAACAGCTCATCAAAGCGCGCAGTGATGCTTTCAACATTGTTCACAGTTTCGGTGAGCCTTGCATTGGCCAAAGAGTCTGAAATTGCTTCTACATTTGAAATGGTCTTACTGATATCGTCACCTCTTGAGGCCAATTCCTCACTTAAGGTTCTAAAGTTCGTACTAATGGCATCAAAGTTTTCCTTGTTGGTCGATAAATAATCACTGATTTCAGCTGCACTTTGTTGAACACTTTCAAAAGTCTTATCAATGCTCTCGAAGGTCGATTTGAAATTTTCTGAGGTTCGCTCATCTAAGAATCCTGAAGCCAAGCCTATAACCGTATCAAGCGTTCCAAGCAGTTCTTCTGTTCTTGCCTTGATAGGCGCGAGCTGCATATTTACTTCTTCAGTTAAGTCACGCTCGGTATCCGCGAGTAATGTATCGCCGCTCAAAGCAAGCGGTTCGCCATGTTTGGTTACTAATGAAATGCTCTTTTCGCCCATGATGCTTGAAGAGTAGATTTTAGCGACACTGTTCTTCGTTACGGGGAAGTCACCGGTAATTTTCAACTCTACAACAAGATCTTGACTGCCGTCTGGCATAAATTTGATATCGCTTACTTGCCCGATTTTGAAACCATTGACCGTCACCGGATAGGTTGGAAGGAGGCCTTGGGTGTTCTCGTAAACCACATAAAACTTATCCTGCTTAGAGAAAACATCTTCGCCTTTCATGTAATTGATACCCCAGTACAGCAGCATGACACTGAGTACTAAAGCAATCCCAATTTTAAATTCAGTTTTCACAGGTATTTTCCTTTTGCTTCTAAGTTACACTAAGGGGCAATTTTCTTGGCCTCTTTTACATCAATTTTCTTTGACCCTTCAAAAGCCACTATGTAAGCGTCCGGGTAATGCGCGGTTGCAGTGGCTTTCAAGGCTTCGGCCTCCTTAAAAGAACTGACTTTACCGTAAAAGTATTTATATAAACCGTACACATCTGTTCTATAAACGTCCGTAAGCCCCATGAAATTTTCTGGAAGAAGCGGTAAATCATTTCTGCTCACCGCAATTTGTATACTGTAAAACACAGCATTCGATGCTGCTGGAGCAGCAACCTCTACCTCTTTAATGTCGGGCTCGGTCACTTTTTCTGCGGGTGTATCCGCACTCTTATCCTCGAGAGCAGCATCAAATACTTCATCAAAGATGCTTTCTTCACGCAGGATAGCATCGCGACTTTCTCTCTTAAGTTTATATGATTTAATGGCGCGGTATACAGCACTAGCAAGCAGCTCTTTGCCCCGAGTGCTTTGCAGGAAATCTTCCTCACCTGGATTTGTTAAAAATCCCAACTCCACGAGAACAGCAGGCATTGTTGACCCCCTTAAAACGGCTAGTGGCTGCTGTTTAACACCGCGATTGCGACGTTTCACGCGACTTTCAAACTGGTTTTGGATTTCATCCGCAATGCTGATGCTTTGTTCTAAGAAGGCATCTTGGTAGGCGCGAAGTGCAATTACTGCTGCAGGATTCGAGGCGTCCAATTTTTCATAGTTGCTTTCCCAGTTGTCCTCTAGTAGACGTGACGCATTCTCAAGCTGAGCGGTTTTGTTTAAACGCTGGTCACGTTCACCCATCCCTAAGACAAAACTTTCCGTTCCGTAGGCAGCTCGACTATCATTAGCGTTGCAATGAATGGAGATGAACAGGTCGGCGTTGGCTCGATTGGCAAAAACAGTACGCTGATAAAGCTCTACAAATTCGTTGTCGTTGCGGGTTAAAATCGCTTTGGTATCTGGCAAATATTGTTCGATGTACTGTTTAACGAGTACACTGACGTCATAGCTCACGTCTTTTTCGCGGTCTTTATAACGACCGGTACCCAAGTTTCCTGGATCTTTTCCTCCATGGCCAGGGTCTATTACGATGATATTTACGCCTTCGTCTTCTTGTGCAAAAGGTCTAGGATTAAAGGCAGCAGTCACCGTCATCAATAGCGCCAGGGCTGCGATGTGTAAACCTTTATAACTTCCTGTATTCATACCAACTGAGACGATTGTTCGTTTTACCTTTGAATCTTACAATGCAAATTACATACCTGCGTGGTTAGGAGGCTTACGATTCTGCTTTTTTTGCTCACATGTTGTGCACCATTTTCGGGTAGCGCGCAGGACAGACCTATTACCTATACCGCTGAAGATTCAATCGTCAGTAACGCAGATGAGGGTACGGTAGAATTGTTCAACAATGTCAACATTGTTTTTGGTGAAACAACCCTGCAAGCCGGTTACGCTAAGATTTATTGGAAGGATCAATTGGTAGAGGCTAAAGGCTATAAACTACCGTCAGGGGAGATGGCCCAACAACCAGTGTTTGTCGAAAGTGGTAAGACATTTTACTTGAGTGAGATCCGGTATAATTGGTCCACTGAAAAGGCTAAAATCAAAGCCCTATTAACACAGGAAGGGGAAAACTTTTTGAACGGTGATGCCGTAAAAAAAGTTGATTCTAATACGCTCTACATGGCGGGTACAGGCTTTACCACATGTTCGCATGAAGAACCGCACTTTCAGATTAAAACGGGTAAAAGTAAAGTGGTGATGGGTGAACGTATCATCACAGGGCCTGCGCATTTTGAGTTCTTTGGAATTCCAACGCCACTTGTCATTCCGTACGGGTATTTCCCAACAAACATTGAAAAACCAGATATTGCAGGGCTGCTCATGCCTTCCTTTCAGAACTCTCCAACACAAGGTCTTGGTCTGGTAAACGGCGGATGGTACTTTCCCATTAATGACTACATGAACGTGGAACTACGCGGAGACATCTACCTCAGGGGATCTTGGGCATTGGCAGCAACGACGAACTACAAAAAGCGCTACAAGTATTCTGGTAACTTCAGCTACAGTTTTCGAAATGTAAAACGTGGATTAAAAATCTACGAACCGTTTGGACGTTACTCGGAATCAAACAACTTTAGCATCAAATGGTCCCATAACCAAGACCCTAAAGCGCATCCAACGCGGAAGTTTAACGCACGAATAAATCTACAGAACCCCAACTTCTTCAAGAACGCTGCTAATGCAGAAGATTTGATGAATGGGACGATGACAACAACGAACAATACGATGAATTCGAGCATCACCTACAATCAAAAATTTGGTCGCGCGAATCTAACAGTCAGCGGAAATCATAGTCAAAATAACGGTACTCAGAGCTTTACGACCAATCTACCGAAAGCCTCTCTCAATGTTCCTCGTTTCTTCCCCTTGAAAACCAACGACGGAAAGAGCCAATGGTACGACAAGGTGGGTATGAACTATAGCTCTGTGGCCGAAGGTAGGGTGAAGGGTAATTTGGGAACCATCGCCACAGACTTGGACAGTATAGCAGGATACGATTTCAGCGATGTACTCAGAGAATACGGTCAATACGGCGTGAAGCACACCACGAGTCTAAGTACAAACGGGAAAATTCTTAAGTACATCACCTTTAACCCAAGTGCGAATTATACCGAGCGCTGGTACTTTCAGCAGTATGATTATGCCTTCGACAGTACGTTAAACAAGGCATCGGTCGTAGATACCATCAATGGGTTTCAAGCGGTCAGAGATTTTGGGGTGAGCGCCTCGATGAACACTAAGATTTATGGAACCTTTCAAATTACTAAGGGCCCTGTCAAAGCGGTACGTCACATGATTACCCCTAGGGCAAGCTTAAACTACCGCCCTGATTTTGGTGATCCATTCTGGGGGTACTACCAAAACTTTGTAGATACGCTCGACAATCAGCTTTATTACAACCGATACACAGGATTTTTATACGGTTCACCGGGTAGGGGATCGAACGGTTCGATCTCTTTGAACCTCGACAACAATGTAGAAGCGAAAATGGTGGCCCGGGGCGATACAACAGGAGAATTGACCAAGGTGAAACTCTTGGAGCGTTTTAATTTTAGCACGAATTATAATCTGGCAGCCCAAGACGGCTACAATTGGAACATCGTGCGTCTTACGGCGCAGAGTTCCTTATTCAATAAGAAGTTAAGACTGAGCTATCAGGGGCAATTTGATCCGTACAGTTATACCGAGGAAGGGGATAGACAGCCTATTCTAGCAGCCCGTGAAGGGCAAGGGCTAATGGTTCACCGCACTTCTCAATTCTCCGCAAGTACTTCTTTGAAGAGCAACCGAGACAACCGTCGCGATGCAGTCGTGCCTGAGCAGCGAGGCGGCAGTTTCACCCAAGGGGATATTGATTATTACCGTTACGACGGTTTGGTGCCACTGCGCCAAGACTGGGACATCCGATTGAATTATGACGTACGCTTTATAACCCAAGTTGATGCCGGAGAGGAAGGCAGTGATCGCCCCATGTTTGTCAATGAATTTGCCGCCCACTCATTGAGCATGTCTGGGAGTTACCGCCCGACAGATAACTGGAGTATAAATTACAGAACAGGTATCGACTTTGCAGAACGTAGTATCGCCTTTACAAATATTAATGCTGTTCGCGATCTGCACTGTTGGGAAATGCGTTTTACCTGGGTGCCTTTTGGTTCGACCCGTTCCTACATGGTTGGGATAAATTTAAAGAATCAGCAATTCCGTCAAGTAAAAGCCCAGCGTCGCCGCACGGCCATTGACTTCTAAGAGAGCGACTGGACCCAATTTTCCATCATCTTGAAACCTTCAACCGTGAGTATACTCTCCGGATGAAATTGGACGGCGTAAGCATTCTTCGCACGGTTTTCCATGACCATCGGCGCGCGGTCATCCATGGCCGTAGCACATACTTTCCAATCTTCTGGTAACCTCTCGGCAACGATTGCCCAGCTGTGGTAAAGCCCAACGGTTAGGTCCTGCACACCTTGCAGCAATAGGCTTTCTTGAATGTTTTCGAGTTTTGTTGTTCTGCCGTGCATTACCCCATCTCTGTTATACAGCTTCGCTCCTGCATGTTCTGCGAGTGCCTGCATTCCGAGGCAAATACCAAGAATGGGCTTTTTGCCATAGGCGTTAGCGATGACGTTCATGAGCTTACCACTCTCTTTAGGTAAACCTGGTCCCGGACTAAGCACCAATGCATCAAAAGCCTGGAGCGAAGGTATATTTTGGTCGTTACGGACTACCTCAACCTCCACGTCCATTTTTTCGAAGTAATGGACGAGGTTGTAGGTAAAACTATCGTAATTGTCAATGAGGAGCACCTTCATACTGCAAATATGAGCTAAATTGAATTCTGATTAAATCAGAGTTATGAAAAAAGCGATTGAAGGCAAGGGCTTGGCACCAGCCATTGGACCGTATAGTGCTGGAGTAGAGGTTGGAAACATGATTTTCACCTCGGGTCAGATTGCCATGGATCCACATACTGGGGAATTGGAGTTGGATTCGATTGAAGTAGAAACCGAGCGTGTGATGCGAAATTTACAAGCCGTTCTTCTAGCAGCAGGGTCCGATTTTAATAACGTCGTGAAGACTTCGATTTTCTTAAGCAGCATGGACCATTTTCCTAAGGTGAATGAAATTTATGCGCGTCATTTTAGTCCTCCATATCCTGCTAGAGAGACGGTGGCGGTAAAAACTTTGCCTAAAAATGTAAATGTAGAGATATCCTGCATTGCAGTCCGTAAGAGTTAAGCAATTGGGTATTAAATTGCACGCTCATTTTAAACACATCAGAAATGGATTTTGACGTAATTGTAGTGGGTTCAGGCCCGGGTGGTTATGTAACCGCAATTCGCGCTTCACAGTTGGGATTGAAAACCGCTGTAGTAGAAAAAGAAAATCTAGGAGGCGTTTGTCTTAATTGGGGTTGTATCCCTACTAAAGCTCTATTAAAGAGTGCTCAAGTATTTGAATACGTGAAGCACGCAGAGGACTTTGGTATTAAGGTGAGCGAGTACGACAAGGATTTTAACGCCGTAGTAAACCGTTCACGTCAGGTGGCCAACGGTATGAGCGGTGGTGTCCAATTCTTGATGAAGAAAAACAAAATCACAGTTATCGACGGATTCGGTAAAGTACAGCCAGGAAAGAAAGTGGCTGTAACTGCTGAGGACGGTAAAGAGACAGTTTATTCTGCGAACCACATCATTATTGCTACCGGTGCTCGTTCGCGCGAGCTTCCTTCATTGCCGCAAGACGGCAAGAAGATCATTGGTTACCGCCAAGCGATGACCCTTGACAAGCAGCCTGAGAAATTGGTGGTTGTAGGTTCAGGTGCCATCGGTATTGAATTCGCTTATTTCTATAACAGCATGGGTACTGATGTAACTGTTGTGGAGTACTTGCCGAACATCGTTCCATTGGAAGACGAAGAAGTAAGTAAGCAACTCGAGCGTACCTTTAAGAAGAGCGGCATTAAAGTAATGACGAGCTCAGAGGTAACCGGGGTAGATACATCAGGCGACGGTTGTAAGGTGACGGTTAAAACGAAGAAAGGCGAAGAAATGCTTGATGCAGATATCGTTCTTTCTGCTGTAGGTATTGCACCGAACGTAGAAGGTATTGGTCTAGAAGACGTAGGTATTGCAACCGATCGCGGTCGCATTATGGTCAACGACTACTACCAAACTACGGTTCCAGGATACTACGCTATCGGTGATATCGTAAAAGGTCCAGCATTGGCGCACGTTGCTTCAGCTGAAGGTATCCTTTGTGTAGAGAAAATTGCAGGTCACAATGTCGAACCACTAGATTATGGCAACATCCCAGGATGTACATACTGTTTCCCTGAAGTAGCTTCAGTAGGTATGACGGAGAAAGCGGCAAAAGAAGCGGGTTACGATCTTAAAGTAGGTAAGTTCCCGTTCTCTGCTTCAGGTAAAGCATCTGCTTCCGGCCACAAGGACGGTTTTATCAAGGTAATCTTTGATGCAAAGTACGGTGAGCTACTTGGCGCTCACATGATTGGATCAAATGTTACAGAAATGATCGCTGAGGCAGTCCTCGCACGCAAGCTAGAGACTACTGGTCATGAAATCCTTAAGGCTGTTCACCCGCACCCAACCCTCAGTGAGGCATTTATGGAGGCGACAGCAGCAGCTTACGACGAGGTTATCCATTTGTAAGAAAAGGCTTTAAATAGTTTTAAACCGCCCCAACTATGGGGCGGTTTTTTTGTTACTTCTCCATATGGCACAACCACTCTTAGAATTTCAGGAACTGCGCTTCGCGTACGACGAGCTAAAATTTGACTTTGGCAATGCTTCTATCGCTCCAGGGGAGATTGTAGTGATTGTTGGTCCCTCTGGTGCTGGTAAGAGCACTTTGATGCGTCTTTTGCGTGGTGAGTTGGACCCTGGAGCTGGGAAGGTTATTATTGCTGGAAAGGAGGTAGAAACGCGCAAGAAGCGCTTGGTTCTTGATGAGACTAAGGCGGGTTGGGTACCACAGCTCGACGACTTACAGAGCATGCTCAGTCTAGAAGACAATATCGGTCATCACATCCTTAGAATGGATACAGAGGACAAAGAAGCACGCGTAGAGGAGCTCAAGGCAGCAATGCACTTACAAGCTTACAGCGGTCAAAAGGTGCAAACGCTCAGTGGCGGTCAGCGTCAACGTGTGAGTATTGCAAAGGCGATGGCAGGAAGTCCACCGGTACTATTGATGGACGAGAGTTTAGCGCAGCTGGACTTGAGGACGAAGTCGCTCATTCTGATGGATTTTAAGGCGATGATTAAAAGAGAAGGCTGTGCCGCACTTTTGGTGCTACACGACCCAGCAGATGCCCTCTTTGTTGCCGATACGCTTTGGGTTATCCGTGGCGGAAAATTGGTGCAGCAAGGCATACCCAATGAAATCATTGCCGAACCCGTTCATCACGAAATCGCAGGTTTGTTCGATTACATTAATGTCGTTCCAAAAGAAGTCGAGCTGCCTGGAAAATGGCGTGATAACGGCAATCACAAGTGGTGTTATGCAAACGAGTTACCGGAATTGGACACGGAACTTATAGAGACTATTCCCTTGCCAAAAGGGGAGATGTACATCTATAACTACCAGGGACACCGCCTTATTTCAAAGTAGGCTGAAGGGCAATGAAAAACGCCCCGCTCCAAAGGAACGAGGCGTTTCAAAAGTACTCCAAAAGATTATTACTTCACCTTATCAACGATCGCTTTGAACGCTTCAGGGTGGTTCATGGCTAAATCTGCCAAAACCTTACGGTTCAATTCAATGTTCGCTTTTTTCACCTTACCCATGAATTGTGAGTAAGACATACCGTGCATACGTGCACCAGCGTTAATACGCTGAATCCACAATGCGCGGAACGTGCGTTTTTTGTTTTTACGGTCGCGGTAAGCGTACTGAAGACCTTTCTCAACAGCATTCTTTGCTACCGTCCAAACGTTTTTGCGACGACCAAAGTACCCTTTGGCGTGCTTCATCAATTTTTTTCTGCGCTCTCTTGAAGCAACAGCATTTACTGAACGTGGCATAAATTTTAATTTTTTTGTGAGAGGTACTTCTACTATTTCAAGAAGGTTTAGCTACCTGGCACAGGGTTAATTAATTAACTCTGGGAATTACTTCATTCCCAATTGATTCTTGATGTTTTTCGCATCAGAATCAGAAACCAAACCAGATTTTGTCAAACGACGCTTCTGATCAGTTGCTTTCTTGGTCAAGATGTGTGACTTGAAAGCGTGCTTTCTTTTGATCTTACCAGAGCCTGTCAGCTTAAAACGCTTCTTTGCACTGGATTTAGTTTTCATCTTTGGCATGATTCAACTGTATTTATTTGGAGTAACTTTATTTTTTAGGAGCAATGGTGATGTTCATCTTCTTACCGTCCATAGATGGCATGTGCTCTACTTTTCCGTATTCTTCCAAGTCTTGAGCAAGACGCAACAACAAGATTTCTCCTTTGTCTTTAAAAACAATCGAACGTCCACGGAAGAAGACAAATGCCTTCACTTTCGCCCCGCTCTGCAAGAATTCAATAGCGTGTTTCTTCTTGAATTCGTAATCATGATCTGAGGTGTTCGGTCCGAAACGAATTTCTTTGATAACCACCTTCACAGCCTTCGCAGCAAGTTCCTTCTGCTTTTTGCGCTGATCGTACATGAATTTGCTGTAATCGATGATTTTACACACCGGTGGGTCAGCTTTTGGGGAAATTTCCACCAAATCTAAATCCATGTCTTCTGCCATGCGCTGCGCTTGACGAGTGTCGTAGACGCCTGGCTCTACATTATCACCTACTAAGCGAATTTTCGGAACGCGGATGCGTTCGTTAGTTCTGTGATTTGCGGCCAGTTTCTCTTTCGGCTGCTTTCTTTTACCTCTTCTCAGTGTTCGGTTGTTTTAGTTAAACTTCTATTAATCAATAAGTTGAGAAATTTCTTCCTCAATACTTTCTACAAATTGTTCACGGGTCATTGTTCCCAAATCTCCTTGGCCGTGGCGACGTACACTTAGTTCCCCGCTTGTGGCTTCTTTCTCGCCGACGATCAACATGTAAGGAATTTTAGTCACTTCCGCGTCACGTATCTTCCTACCAATCTTCTCGTTACGATCATCTACGAGGGCGCGAATATCGGAAATTTCTAGGAATTGTGCTATTTCCTGAGCGTAGTCATTGTATTTGTCACTAACCGGTAAAATCTTTACTTGTTCTGGGGTTAACCACAACGGGAAGTTTCCGCCACAGTGCTCTAGAAGTACCGCTACAAAACGTTCCATAGAACCGAACGGCGCACGGTGAATCATCACTGGACGGTGGCTCTCGTTGTCTGAACCTTTATATTCTAGTTCGAAACGCTCTGGCAGATTGTAATCTACCTGAATAGTACCGAGCTGCCAGCTTCTACCGAGGGCATCTTTTACCATGAAATCGAGCTTGGGACCGTAGAAGGCTGCTTCGCCGTATTCTACTACGGTATTCAATCCTTTCTCGTCAGCTGCTTCAATGATGGCACTTTCGGCCTTCACCCAGTTTTCGTCCGACCCAATGTACTTTTCTGGTTTCTCAGGATCGCGCAAGCTCACTTGGGCTACGTAATCCGTGAAATCCAAAGTTTTGAAGATGTACAAAACAAGGT
>CBFHHP010000028.1:2120-4718 GCA_965655745.1 uncultured Schleiferiaceae bacterium | reverse complement strand
GGTTTCTCAGGATCGCGCAAGCTCACTTGGGCTACGTAATCCGTGAAATCCAAAGTTTTGAAGATGTACAAAACAAGGTTAATTACATTCTTGAACTCATCCTTGAGCTGGTCGGGTGTACAGAAAATGTGTGCATCATCCTGGGTAAAGCCACGAACGCGAGTTAATCCATGCAATTCACCACTTTGCTCGTAACGGTATACGGTACCGAACTCTGCGAAGCGCACGGGAAGGTCCTTATACGATTTCGGCGTTGCTTTGTACAATTCACAGTGGTGCGGACAGTTCATCGGTTTGAGTAAGTACTCTTCGCCTTCTTCCGGTGTATTGATTGGCTGGAAGCTGTCTTTACCATATTTGGCGTAGTGTCCAGAACAAACGTAAAGTTCTTTATTTCCAATATGAGGTGTAATCACACCGTCGTAACCAGCTTTCTTCTGTGCACGCTTTAAGAAATTCTCAAGGCGCTCACGCAGTGCTGCACCTTTTGGCAACCATAACGGTAAACCTTGACCTACACGTTGAGAGAAAGTGAATAGCTCAAGCTCCTTACCTAATTTTCTATGGTCTCTTTTCTTGGCCTCTTCTAGTAATTCCAAGTATTCTTTAAGCTCACCCGCCTTCTGGAAGGAGATACCGTATACACGAGTCAACTGAGGGTTGTTTTCATCACCTCTCCAGTAAGCACCGGCAACGTTCATGATCTTCACTGCTTTGATATACCCGGTGTGAGGAATGTGTCCACCACGACAGAGGTCGGTAAAGTCTGCATGATCACAGAAGGTGATGGTACCGTCTTCGAGGTTTGAGATCAATTCCGTTTTGTACGGATTGTCCTTGTACACTTCAAGGGCTTCTGCTTTGGTAATAGGCCGCAACTTGAATTCAGATTTGGCACGAGCAAATTCGAGCATCTGCTTTTCAATCTTCGCAAAATCCCCTTCACCGATGCTTTCATCGCCGAAATCTACATCGTAGTAGAATCCTTTTTCAATGGCCGGGCCAATGGTTAGCTGTGCTTCAGGGTAGAAGTGTAGGATAGCTTGTGCGAGAACGTGCGCAGAGCTGTGCCAAAAGGCCTCTTTACCCTTTGCATCGTTCCATGTAAAAAACTGTAGCGTACCGTCGTGCGTCAATTCATCGTTCAACTCAATGGTTTGACCATCGTAGCTGCCCGATAAGATATTTCTAGCAAGACCGTGAGATATACTTTTCGCAACATCCATGGCTGTTGTGCCTGGCTCGTAGGATCTCTGATTTCCGTCTGGGAACGTTACAGTAATCATTTTTACTCTTTTTGTGTTATCACTAAGAGCGCAAATTTAAGTGTTCGTAGGCATTTGATGTTTTTTTCGAACCGATTTTATAAACCATATTTGGATAGTAATTTAGCCCTGATGAAAAATACCCCCAGCAAGGAGCAAGTTTTAGAGACTTTGAACCGTCTTGTAAAAGACACACTCATGGAGACTTTAAACATAAAATACGTGGATGCTGATCCATTAACTGGTAAGCTAGTTGCCACAATGCCAGTGGATTCGCGTGTATATCAACCCATGGGTATTCTTCACGGTGGTGCTACTGTTGCACTTGCCGAAAGCGTGGGTTCTGCTGCTTCTCAAATGCTCATAGATTCGTCAAAAGAAATGGCGCTGGGTGCAGAAATTTCCGCCAATCACGTTAAAAGTGCACGCACAGGCCTACTCATAGCAACCGCTGAATGCATTCATCACGGAAAAGGTTCGCACTTGTACCACATTCGAGTGGAAAATGAGCAAGGAGAGCTGATCTCGATGGTGAAGCTGCTTAATTTCGTCAAACAGCGTAAATAATGCTTGAAGTACTCCTTCGGATACCGAATCAAAATATTCGCAAGTTGCATTGTCGGCCTTCTGATCCCGAACATGCCACCTTCGTGTTGCGTGGGTTTTCGAGCGAGGCGAGCTATTATATTGCAGAGGACAAAGGTGAATCTGACGATTTCTGGGCAAGTTTTGCCAATCAGTTGAAACCCGAAACGAAAGAAAAAAGAGCTGCGGAATACCAAGAGATGGTCCAATCGGCCATTAGAGAGATTCAGCAGCATGTGGTTCAAAAAGTGGTATTGAGTCGACAGTTTTTCTGGGACTGTCCCAATGCAAATGCCCGGGAGACGTTCAATACCCTGTTAAAATCGTACCCAGCATGTACGGTGTTTGCTATCAAACATCCCAAATATGGTTCGTGGATGGGCGCCTCTCCAGAAGTTTTGCTGGAAAGTACAGACGAAGGCTACCGCAGCATGTCCTTGGCAGGTACTCGCCTGAAGAATGGCACCCGTTGGGGAAATAAAGAACTCGAAGAGCAGAAATTTGTAACCAAAGAAGTACATCGCAGTCTAAAGGCCTTCGGTGGAAAGATTAGCCGGGATAGGCAAACCACATTCAATGCGGGACCCGTGGAGCATCTGCTCACTTGGGTAAACACGAACAACCAAACGCTGGATTCTAAATCTCTTGCAGAGGAATTGCATCCAACCCCAGCCATATGTGGCTCCCCAGCGGAAAAGGCGCAAGAATTCATTGCACAATACGAAGGGTACGACCGCTCGCTATATGC
>CBFHHP010000028.1:0-2020 GCA_965655745.1 uncultured Schleiferiaceae bacterium | reverse complement strand
GCCATATGTGGCTCCCCAGCGGAAAAGGCGCAAGAATTCATTGCACAATACGAAGGGTACGACCGCTCGCTATATGCGGGATATTTTGGTCTATTTGAACAACAAGTGCACGCGACAGTGTTATTAAGGAGTATGCAGTGGTTTACATCTGGGGTCCAATTTTATGCCGGCGGCGGCATTACCAAAGACAGCGTACCTTTGGACGAGTGGATGGAGACAGAACACAAGATTTCTGCCCTGAAAGAACTCATTCAGATCGATGACAACAGATAAGGCAATAGCACAATGGACCATTGACGCCCTCGTAGAGATCGGGGTCAAGCGTATCATTTATTCGCCAGGATCTAGAAATACACCTTTAATCATCGCCGGCACGGCACATCCTGATCTTGAGCATAGAACCGTGCTCGATGAGCGTAGTGCAGCATTCCAGGCGCTTGGCGAATCATTGATTACCGGACTACCTGTTGCCATATGTTGCACTTCAGGGAGCGCAATAGCCAATTATCACCCCGCTGTGCTTGAGGCATTCTACAGCAAAGTACCGTTGATCGTCTTAACGGCCGATCGCCCCTTAGAGCGAATAGGCAAGGGTGAGGGTCAAACGAGTCAGCAAACTAATTTTTACCAACCGCACATTGGTTTCAGTGCAGCAATCAATGAATCTTTAAGCCGCAAAGAGGCCGAATCACTATGGTCAGAGGTTCGCGAGAATCTACAGGACAAAAGTGAGCCTGTTCACATAAATCTACATTTCGAAGAACCGCTGTACGGCCATCAAGAGCCTCTAGCGCCGCTTCAACTTCAGGAGTTGCCAGCCCAATCTAACGGTAAAGTCCAAGACCTCAGTACCCTAAAAGGTTGCTCCAATATTGCTGTAGTATGTGGCCAATTGCACCCCATTACCGCCCAGGAGATAACGGAAAACAATACCATCGCTCAATCCGGTGCAACGTGGTTCGTAGATCCGCTAAGTGGACTACAAGGGCAGCCGAATACAGTAAATATTGACCAATTGGTCCACCATAAATTTGACGGCCTATTATCCCTAGGTGGTCAATGGATGAGCAAATTCCCCAAGTATCACGTGAGAAGCCTTGGACTTTCAGCCCATGTTCATATTGACAAATACCAAGCTTGGGACCTCGCTGATATCAGCGGTTTCACTTGGGTCAAACAAGGAGTTGATATGCTTCATCTTCCTGCCTCACTTTCTTGGCTAAAGGTCCAGATAACGACTAAAGTTATTCCAGACCTACCATGGTCCGATCCAGCGGCTATTCACGCCATTCTTCGAATGTCTGACCAGCACACGGTTCTACATCTGGGCAACAGTTCCATTCCTAGATACATGAATTACTTCAAGTTTGAAGGAGCAATGTTTTGCAATAGAGGCGTTAGTGGTATCGACGGTAGTTTGAGCACGGCTGTAGGCGCTGCGGCTGCGTCGCCTGAAGAAAACCATGTACTCATTCTCGGTGATCAGAGTGCCTTATACGACAGTAACGCGCTGTATGAGTTAAGTACCCTTCAGAACCTCGAGGTGTACGTAATTAATAACGGCAGAGGTGCAATCTTTGATTGGCTTCCCGGTACTTCAACAACCTCCGAGGAGGCCCAAGGTGTCTATTCCAACGAACATTCCGTAAACGTAGCGGCGTTGGCTGCAGCGTATGGATGCACGGCAACAAGAGTTTCGAATGTAGATGAGCTCAATAATGCCTCAGAACAACTGATCGAGGTATGGACTGCTGAGGCAGATAACAAGCAAGCTTATGATCAACTTCATAGGGCACATTCTGCGAAATAAGGCCGACTACAAACCTATCTATGGCACAAGGACCAACATTAAAAAATTGGATTAAAGCAGCAAGATTAAGAACCTTGCCATTGGCCTTCGCTGTAATTATTCTGGGGAGTGGCCTAGGTCACCTGCATACCGCTTCGTTTTCCATCGAATTATTTGGCCTCGCTTTGTTGACCAGCTTCTCCTACCAAGTCTTGTCCAACTATGCCAACG